>CAKRRX010000001.1 GCA_934394595.1 uncultured Blautia sp.
ATTTAAACCAAAATTCAGTGCAGTTCCAGTCATCCTTTTCATACCTGCTTCTGCCACAAATTCATCATCCATTCTGATATATTCGTTTTCTTCACTGTCTGTGAGCTTCAGATTTTCCCAGTCAAACTTTTCCTTGCTTCCATCCTTTTCAATTTTCATTTTCAACATACAGAAGGTCTTTCCTGTCTCCGCCTCTTTCTTATAATCGCTGGTCTCAACACCGGTGTAGCCAAGATCTACACTTACATTTTCAAGGCTGGGCGCAATCTCCACTTCTTCTACTGTGATTTTCCATCCGGCTGCTGAAATTTCTGTGCCAATATCTGTCTTAGTTTTCTCTTCCCCGGTCTCTTTTTCATCACAGCTTTTATCTATGGATTCTGTCTTGGCATTATTCTCTGCCATAGCTGTGCTTATACTTCCGCCTGCCATCAATCCCAAAGCCATCGCCGCTCCTATTACCTGCAATAAAACTTTTTTCTTCATTTCCAAACTCCTTATCATTCCTTATTTTATCGTAAAACTCTGTTCTGTATCATAAAATCCATCCTGATACATGACATAAATCTCATATTCATCTGCTTCCATATCCTGCAGTGGTATTGGCATATACTCATAAAATTGCAGATAATCCTTAGCATGAAGCAAGATATTGGTTGTGTCATACAAATAAGTATTGTTCTTTCCATGGAAAATCACCTGAGAAATCTGATGGTCATAGGTTCCCACATAAAGCACTTCTCCGGTAATATGGAAGGTAATATCCTCACTGTTCAGCACCTGTTCCGGTGTCTCCAGCCCCTCTTCTTCATTTACCTTTACCGGCTTGATCAGCTCACCCAGTATGTAGTTTTCTTTTTGTTCCATCGGAGATACCAAGTCATTGTAATCCATCTTCATTTCCGAAGAACGGTAAAAATGTTCCTTGATACTGTACTGATTGATCAGTTCCTCTGTGTCATAGTCAAACTCGTAATTCATGCCCCTTCTGCCATCTTCAGATACCATTACATGACCGCACATACCAAAAATATGGTTACTCTCTTCATCATAAATAGTGGCGGAGGTAATCAGTGAATAAATCACCGGGATCTTTTTGATCTGCTGAACTGTCATCTCTTTTTCATTTACCGCATAAACCAACAGATAAGATTCCTCTGCCCCGTCAAAATAAGGAAGCACCTCTGACTTTCTTACCTTTACATAATGGTTGTCAAACATACTGATCTCTACAGTCTGATCATTTCCATCCAGATCTGCATCCAACTGATAGGCTGTGTGCTGCTGAATCTGATAAACAAAATCCCCCTCTGGCTGAAGTACATATTTTTCATATTCAGTACCTTCCCAAAATCTTGGATCACAAAGAATCCACCGGATTTCCTTGGTTGTCCAGTTCAGTTTGACTACAGATTCCAGGTTTCTCGGGCTAATGATAATGGTGTCCGTCTCAGGCTGGTAAGATACAGTATTTAGATGGGTCCAATCTACCATATTTTCATAATCGGTATCAAAAAGATCACTCATGATCAGCTCATTAACTACTTTACCCGTCTGCCGGTCAATTTCCTCAATTTTATCCTCTATATGTCCCTGCAGAGAACTGGTCAGTACCAGAAGATTTCCACCTGGCTCTTTCTCAATTACCTCATGATGGTTTCCACCGGCCACATAATAAATGGTGTGGGTACGACCCAGGTAATCAATCTCATTGAGATTCGTAGTCTGCGGCTTGTCCTGAGACGGTACATAAGTAGTATTGTCCACAGATATGATCCGGTCATTGGACAACATGAAAATCTCTGTAGTTCTTTCTCCGCTTAAATACCAGCGAATATCTCCCATGCAGTCATAAGCAAATGGATAGGAGGTTCTCTGTCCATATACCATAGTCAGCTCAAAGGCAGATTCTCCGCTTACTTTTATTGGTTCTACTGCATTTTCCAGTTTCTCAGGAAGCCCGTCTGTTGTAATGGTAAGCTCCTGGGAATCTGTCACATTTCCAGATTCGTCCAAAAGTTCCAGGACTACTGTATTGTCCATAGCCGGATACAGACCGATTACAGGCACTCTATGGGAAAATGCAGCATCCACTTCCCCACTGATATTTGCAGACTCAGTTTTTCCTTTTACTGTAAAACGTACCTTGCATTCTTCCCTGGTATTAAAAAGCACCACTGCAGTAAGCGGAGAAATCTGATAAGGATTCTGGATCACCATAGGTTCTTCCCAGGTATAGCCATGATCCTGTTCTGCCTGGAGCTGCTGGTCAATCTCATAGGAATTTTCTACTAAAGAAGGCTCTTTGGTAATGGCAGTTTCAATATTTTTTGCAGACGCATCGTTCTCTTCTATAGATGCTCTGCCTTCCAGATTCATCTGGGCGCTTATCGCCTGCCCGTAATAACCATAAACTTTTTTTCTTGACTCAGATATTGTAGAAGAAACCTCCTGTCTGGTAGCTCCTCGTAATATGTTTGAAATTCCTTCCCGTTTTTTCCAGCACACCAAAGACAAAATTGCCAGCAGCATAAAAGATGGTACCAACAATAGTATCTTTGTTCTTTTCTTCCATTTCTTCATATCTCTTTTATCCCCATTCTTTGTTTTACTGATCTTTCTCATCCCATTTCATTTCCGGCAGCCGTATCCAAAACAAAACTCCGTTCTCCAGATTTTTCGCGCCACAGGTTCCATTATGCTTTTCTACGATCTTGCGGACGACATATAAACCAAGTCCCACATTTCGAGCTGTATTTTCAGAAGTTACCGGTTTCTTTTTCTGCGACGTGGTATAAAAGCTGTCCCAAATATGCTCCATTTGATTCTCCCGGATCTGCTCTCCGTCATTGTATATTTCCAGACATATCTGTTTTTTCTCCTTTTTCAGGGTGATTGCAATCCTTTTTCCCTGTTCAGTATGCTGGAATGCATTCATCAAATAATTGTTAGCAGCTCTTTCCAGGTACATGCGATTTCCGTACACAAAGCAGTTCTCTTCGATTTCCTGCTCCACCTTGATCTCATTTTTCCGGAAAATTGCGTCATAGCGAAGGAGCAGATATTTCGCCAGTTCCGATACATCTACCCGGCTCATTTCCATTGCACTCATCTGATTATCCAACATAGTAAAATCAAGTAATTCTCCCACCATTTTAGACATTTTATCCAGTTCTTCATGAATAGATGTGTAATAATAGGCGCGGTCAATTTTGTCTCCTGCAATTTCCAGCAATTCCACCTGACTGGACACTACAGCCAGCGGAGTCTTTAACTCATGGGAAATATTTGCTACAAACTCTCTCTGGCTTTCCAGAAGCTGGTATTCAGAGTATCTGACCTGTTTTTGCACCTGGTTTCTGTTTTTCTTTGACAGAAAACAGGTCAGAATGATAACAAACAGGCATACTATACAAAAATATATCCTTGTGCCATTCATTACTCCCATAACAGACTGTACATCTTTTCTCAAATATACATAAAAAACACTGCCATCCTGTATAATCTTTCCCCGAAAGATCAAAACACGGCGCGATTCCCTATTTTGTTCCTGCAAAGTTCCCTGTTCTGTATACTGACTGATTTTATTCTGTATATATTTTTGTGTTCGTTCTGACCTTAATGAGGAACGGGATGTATAAACCTGTTCAAAATTTTCATCTACAATCACAGTTTCAAATTTTTCTTTTTGATAATCTGCAAGAATTTCCTCATCATCCTCACTGATTTCAGCCAGATCCATATCATGAAGATCCTCATACAGCTGATTCAAAATTCTCACTTTTGATGCTTTATATAAAGGATAACAACATATACAATACATCCCCACCATCAAGGTAAAAATGAGTACCAGTTTCCACAAATCATCAAGTTTTTTTAAGACTCCCAGTCTATTTTTCACTGACATCCTCCCCGAAAATATAACCTACACCATAAACTGTCCGAATATAATTGCACTCATCTCCCAGCTTTTTTCTCAACTGCTTGACCACCGTATCAATAGTCCGGACATCACCGGCATAATCATACTCCCACACTGCATCCAATATCGTGTTCCTTGGAAGGACAACTCCCGGATGTTCCATAAAATAAGCCATCAGATCAAATTCTTTCTTGGTGGTCTCAATATATTTTCCTCTGTAATATAGATACTGTCCGTTTATATCCAGCTCCAGTTCTTTGTATGCCAGCATGGCACGAAGCTTACCTGCACGCTTTAACACAGCCTCAATATGCATTTTCACAAGAGCCAGGGTAAAGGGCTTGGTAATATAATCATCTGCCCCTTTTTCAAATCCTCTCATCTGGTCATCTACTGCAGATCTTGCAGACAGAATGATCACCGGAACTTCCGATATTTTTCGTATTTCGCTCAGTACACTGTACCCGGAAATATCTGGCAGCATAAGATCCAGAAGGATCAGATCTACTTTCTGTTTGTTCTGGCGAAAATAAACCAATGCCTGATTTCCACTTAGAGCTGTCTCCACTTCATAATTCTGGATCTTCAAGAAATCAGAGATGGTCTGTGCCAGTTTTGGCTCATCCTCAACTACAAGAATCTCTATTTTTTTCACTCTTCTTTTTCTCCCCACAATTCATTGTTGCTTCTAATAGCATTTTGACCTTAACATCTTAACATGTAATTATGATGGAAATATGAGAAATGTCTATTTTTTTAATATTTTATTACAAAGCAATGACGATTGGTAACAAAAAATGTATGCCGACAAAATGCGGCATACATTTTCATTCTAATTTTTCTCTTGTATAAGTAATATTCATTTCTCCCAACACATGGGAGATATCTCCATAGCCAAATCCATGGCGCAGCAGATATCCCTGGAGTCTGCGCATCTCTTTCTCATCAAGTGTGGAATCTGGCTGGTACTTCTTTCGCACCGCAGTGCGAAGAACTTCCAGTTCATCCGGCTCCTGGATCTCGGCCACACTCTCCCAGGCAGCAGCCGCAGTCTCACGGTCAACTCCCTTTGTGGACAGTTCCTGAAGGATCTTCTGGCGGCTCTTTGTACTCATCCGGAAGGAGATGTAATTCTCCGCGTATCTTCTGTCATTGAGATAGCCATAGGAACGCACATAGTTCATAGCATCTTCCACAGCATCTGCAGAAAAACCTGCCTGACGCAGCCGGTCAGACAGGCCTTTCTCTGTACGATCCATATGCTCCAGAAGCAGCATGGCCTTCCTGCGGGCTTTCTTCTGCTCTTCTGAAATCTCAGGCATATGTTATTCCCCGTCCTTTCCGGCTGTACTGTCAGCTGCTGCAGGAGAAGCAGTTGTAGCTGCGGTCTTATCTGTATTGGCAGCCTTTCCCGGGGTCTTCTTCTCTGCTTCAGATTCCTCGGTCTCACCCGGGATAAGATTGTAATGAACTCTCACCTTGTGTTCGATCTCATCACAGATATCCGGATGCTCCTTCAGGAACAGCTTGGCATTCTCACGGCCCTGGCCGATCTTATTACCCTCGTATGCATACCAGGCACCGCTCTTATTCACTATGGAATTCTCAGCAGCAAGGTCAAGGATATCTCCCTCCTTGGAAATGCCGGTACCAAACATGATATCAAATTCTGCCTGCTTAAATGGAGGAGCCACCTTATTCTTCACAACCTTGATCCTGGTGTGGTTACCTACCATCTCTCCGCCCTGCTTCAGTGTCTCTACACGGCGGACATCAAGACGTACAGAAGAGTAGAACTTCAGGGCACGTCCACCTGTGGTGGTCTCCGGATTGCCGAACATAACTCCCACTTTCTCACGGAGCTGATTGATAAAAATCACAACACAATTAGACTTACTGATGATGGCAGTGAGCTTACGGAGGGCCTGGGACATCAGACGGGCCTGAAGACCTACATGGCTGTCACCCATATCTCCGTCGATTTCAGCCTTGGGTACCAGCGCTGCAACAGAGTCTACAATGATGATATCCACAGCGCCGGATCTCACCATAGTCTCTGCGATCTCAAGTGCCTGCTCACCATTATCCGGCTGGGAAATGTAAAGATTATCAATATCCACACCGATATTCTTGGCATAAACCGGATCCAGGGCATGCTCTGCATCGATAAAGCCTGCAATACCGCCGCGCTTCTGCACCTCTGCTACCATATGCAGGGCTACGGTAGTCTTACCACTGGATTCCGGCCCGTAGATCTCCACAATACGTCCCTTGGGAACACCGCCTACACCAAGGGCGATATCAAGACTCAAAGAACCAGTGGGAACGGTCTCTACCTGCATATTGGCACTGGACTCGCCAAGTTTCATAACGGAGCCCTTGCCATACTGCTTCTCGATCTGTCCAAGGGCTGCCTCCAGGGCTTTCTTCTTCTCTTCATTTATCATTATCTTAAATCTCCTTATTCATTCTATAAATGCGAACCTATGTTCGTTTTCTCTGTATTACATAGTATTATAAATCACAGGGATTGTCAAGCTTTTCCTGAAATTTCTCTATGATCTTTCTCTGCTGTAAAAAGTCGTTTTCTTTTCCTGTCTCTCCTTTCCGCTCCTGGACAATGGGCTGTTTTGGTCATTTTACAGCACAGGCCGCATACTTTCTGGCAAACAACACTTTCCCCTATTTATCCAGAGCTCTATAAATTTTTAATTAATGGAAATGTTCCCGAATATGGAAGTCAGAATTTCTTAAAGATAACCGGAATGAAATCCGGCAGAATATAATGATATCAGGGTCAAAAGATCAAAAAGCTGTTCATGCTTGCATGATAAGGCTTTTGAACTTGGGACCCGTCCTGTTCTTTTTCCTATCATAACCGAAAAAATCCGGGATTACAAGCTTTTTTTGCAATCCCGGATTACGAATATCCTAGAGCGTGTTTGAAAAATCATTCCCGCAATCTGCATGCCCCACTTTGCGGGAGATGTTTTTCCCATTAGACGGTGTGTGTGTGACTGACTCGTCCGCTTAGACTGGCCTGGAGCCTGTCAAAATGTTTCTCACATGCTCAACTTCTTCCCTTGTGGCCTTTGCAGCCGGGACATAATAGCCTTTTGCCCGCGCGATCTGATAGATTTCCTCCTGGGACATCTCACACTGATTGCGCATCTGTTTCAGTGTCTGCTTTAACTGTGGGTTTTCTGTCTGTGGGATCATTTCTCCATAGCGTGTCAGTTCTCCATTGATGCCTGCCAGAGTGTCTGCTACCATTACTTTCTCGTTCATCTCATCCACCTCCTACTGTAAATACTGCATCAGCTGCTGCTTGCTGTCCACCGCACTCTGAGCCGATTTCTGGAAAAACTGCTTCACTTCCATGTCTGTGGCCTGGCTGGCATAGTCTTCCATTTTACAGTGTGTGGTGTCAAAACCACCGATCAGGTGTCTTAAATTCTGCAAATCCAGTTCTGAAATATCGTTCATCGCTTTTGCCTCCTGTTGTGATATTTTTCCGTATCCTGCCTGGACACTACAGAAAACAGTATGCCCTCATTTCTTTTATCTTATGTATCAACACCTGTAAAAAAACAGGGCCAACAGGAATCCATTTTCCTGTTGGCCCGATATAAACTTTTGGCTGCGATATAACCGTTCTCTTATTCTCCAATAAGCCAGTTGTACATTTCCTCATACTGACGTGCGGAATTGCCCCATGAGAAATCCTTTGCCATTGCACGATCTATCATCTTGTTCCACTCGCGCTTCTTGTCATAGTAAATATGCTCAGCATAGCGCACTGTGGAAAGCATCTCATGTGCATTGTAATTGCTGAAGGAAAATCCGGTTCCGGTTCCCTCAAATTCATTGTATGGCTCCACAGTATCCTTCAGTCCGCCGGTCTCACGTACGATCGGAAGGGTACCATAGCGAAGACTCATCAGCTGGCTCAGGCCACATGGCTCAAAAAGTGATGGCATAAGGAATGCATCGGAAGCTGCGTAAATCCTGTGTGACATGCTCTCATCATAGTAGATCTGTGCAGAAACCTTGCCATGATATTTCCAGTCAAAATGGCGGAACATATTCTCATAACGTTCATCTCCTGTACCAAGAGCTACGATCTGTACAGAATCCTGACAAAGCTCATCCATCACATAAGCAACCAGATCAAATCCCTTCTGGTCTGTAAGACGGGAAACTATACCGATCAGCATCGCTTTCGGATCCTGCTCCAGCCCAAGATCCTTCTGCAGCTGGATCTTGTTCTTAATCTTTTCCTTACGGAAATTAGACGCATTATAACAAGCTGTGAGATTGCTGTCTGTCTCAGGATTGAAATCTGTATAATCAATACCATTTACAATACCGCGCAGGCTATTGGAACGGGCACGGAGCAGCCCGTCAAGGCCCTCGCCATAAAACGGAGTCTTGATCTCCTCTGCATAGGTATTGCTTACTGTGGTAACAGCATCTGCAAAAACGATACCGCCTTTTAAGAAGTTTCCATCCTTATATGCTTCCAGCTTATCCGGTGTGAAATAATAATCGGAAAGTCCTGTAATCTCCTTGATGGTCTTCACATCATATACACCCTGGAATTTCAGGTTATGTATAGTCATGATGGTCTTGATTCCCCAGAAGAACTGGTTCTGCTGGAAACTGTCATGAAGATATACCGGAACCAGACCGGTCTGCCAGTCATGGCAATGGATGATGTCCGGACGGAATCCGATCACCGGAAGCACGGAAAGAACTGCCTTTGAGAAAAATGCAAATTTCTCAAGATCCCACGGTGCGCTGTCATATGGCTTCGGACCGCTGAAATAATATTCATTATCAATAAAATAAAACTGGATGCCATCATACTCCATATGAAGGATACCCACATAGCAGTTCTTGTATCCCAGATCCATATAAAAATGTGTGACATATTCCATTTTATCTTTCCATTCCTGTTTCATACAGGCATATTTAGGCAAAATTACTCGAATGTCAAAATAGCGCTTGTCGAAGCATTTCGGCAATGATCCGGCTACGTCTGCCAAGCCTCCTGTCTTAATAAAAGGCACTGCTTCTGATGTTGCAAAAAGAATTCTTTTCATCCGGAAATCCCTCCTTAGTAATCGCAAAATACTGCTTATATATTTTCATTATACCCTAATTTCTTCTTATTGGAAAGAGCGATTTTTGTATTCAAGTCGTATTTTATCTGCAATTAATGCAATAAACTCGGAATTAGTGGGCTTGCCTTTTCCAGTACTGACTGTATAGCCAAACAGTTCATCTATGGTATCCATTTTGCCCCGGCTCCAGGCCACCTCTATGGCATGACGAATAGCACGCTCCACACGGCTTGGAGTGGTCTGATGTCTCTTTGCAATGGTGGGATACAAAATCTTGGTAATGGAGTTGAGCATTTCCATATCATTCACGGAAAGAATGATCGCATCCCTCAGATACTGATATCCTTTGATATGGGCAGGCACTCCGATCTCATGGATAATGTCCGTCACATCTGTCTCCAGATTATTGCGTATGTGATCTTCCAGGGCTTCTGCCGGTTTTGGCCGTCCCACTTCCCTGGCTCTTTTTTCTCCGGCACGGCGGATATGCTTGATCCGGTTTAAAAGCATCTTATTGTCAAAAGGCTTCAGCATAAAATAATCTGCGCCCAGATCAAAGGCATCCTCTGTAATACGTTCCTGCCCCACTGCAGAAACTACAATAAAAGACGGCACTTTTTTCATCTGGTCATCATGATGGAACCGTTCCATCACAGAAAGACCATCCACTTTCGGCATAATAATATCCAGAACAACCACATCCGGCTGTTTTTCTCTTATGATGTTACAGATTTCTTCTCCGTTATGCGCTTTTCCAACCAGCTTCAGGTCCTCGTCCTGGTCGATCAGCTTTCCAAGTACTTCCACCATTTTCTCATTGTCGTCCGCAATTGCCACATTCAATTTTTCCATGAGGCTATTCTCCTCCTATTTCGAAAACATTCCGGTTCTTTTTCCCGGAAATTATATTATTGTACAAAATAGCAGGGCCCTTTTTGCTATTGCACACATTTCAGAAAAATTTTCCTTTTGCTGTAACAAACTATATTATAGTTGAGATGCGGTGGGGAAATCAAGCTGAAAGTGGCGGTTTTACTGGATTTTCGTTCGATTTGTTTCGAGGTTTTACGCCGGCATTTTCAGACATTTTTCGATATGAGAATCCTGCCCGCATAAAAAGATCCATACCTGCAAGCAGTCACAGATATGGATCTTTTTTATTCAAAACATATTTGAAAATGGGAATGATTTTCAAACCCGCTCCAACTGAATTTCTTTATATGCCTGCTCCATCATGGCCATATGCATCTGGCCTTCCACGGAAGTTCCGGGGCAGGTAAAGGTAGGGCTTCCGGCGCAGTCCTGCACCAGGCCGTCCTCATCTACTTTCCCCTCTGCGGCAAGCCGAAGAAGCTCTGCTCTTTCCAGGTATTTTGCATCCAGCATACCTGCCTGCACAGCCCTGTAAATGGCAAGTGCCACCATGATAACAGACTCTGTCTCCTTATAAGTGGACGTATCCGGCAAAATGTCATGAAACAGATGATCTTCTGTCTCATAAGCAAGTACCCTGTCAAGAAGTTCGGTAAAAGTAGTCTGTATTTTCTTTTTTTCTTCCTCATAAAGGCCCGGATACTGACGTATAAGCTCCTGATACAGCCGCACAAGTCCTGTAAGGATCCATCCCTCTCCGATGGCCCATTCCCCGTTTAGTACTTCTCCGGTGCCTTCATCCAGGCGCTGCATATACAGTCCGTTTTCCGGATTGTAAAGCTTATCCAGTATAAGATACAGCTGCTGGATTCCGGCCTTTGGATCTCCCATCAGGGCATATACATAAGGCAGATATCCGATGCCATCTGCCCAGATTTCCCTGGAACCCAGCATATGATAAAGGGTGCCATCCTCTGATCTGGCTGCCTCTTCTTTTAAATAGTCAAAATTACGCTTTGCCGCATCCAGATAATAGGAATCCTGGTATTTCTCTCCCAGCCACATAACTGCCGGAATACAGAAACAGGAATCCACCACAGCAGGAGTATTCTCCACATCGCAGAGCCTTCCGTCCGGATTCTGTCTTACGATCATATTTCGTACTACATATTCGAATTCTTTTCCTGTATGTCCGCATTCCAGCATTGCCTGTGCCAGAAGTGCCTGCTCCCAGCACTGTCTTGCCATACAGAAGGTCACCTGAAACAGCTTTTCTGTATCAAACATTTTTTCATTCTCCTTTAGTCCTCATTCAGTATTCTGTGGATTTCCTCCACCTGGGCTTTTGTAAGCGGACCTTTTTCCAGAGCGCCTACATTATCCAGCACCTGCTGGGCTTTTTTAAATCCCGGGATTGGAATGCATCTGTCGCTTCTTCCCAGCATCCAGCAAAGACAGCCCTGTGCCAGGGTACGTCCCTCTGAGGTAAGGATCTCGCGGATATTTTCCAGTTTTTTCAGGAATATTTCGTTTGGTTTTCCATCTACAAAATAGGTCATCCATACAGGTGCATTTTTTCCTCTTAAGTCATCTTTGGAGAAATTAGTCTTCTGATTATATTTTCCGGTGAGAAGCCCCATTGCAAGAGGACTTCTTCCAAGTCCGGTGATTCCTTTTTCTTCTACAAAGCTGCACATTGCAGGATCATCCTCCAGTACATTCAGTGCAAATTCACAGCCTTCGTAATGTTTTCCCAGAGAAAAGATCTCCTGTCTGGCCGGATCAGAAGTGGACCATCCGTAATAGCGGATCTTCCCGTCGTCTACCAGCTTTTCCAGAGTATCCCGTACCATAGGTGCCTCTTCTGCCGGAAAATCTCCCAGATGGAATAAAAACAGGTCAATATAGTCTGTTCCCAGTCTTTTCAGGGAATCCTCACAGGAATTGATGATATCCTCAGGAGTCTTGATACTTCCGGTTGTAGTCTTAGTCTCAGGGTCAAACTGAATGCCGAATTTTGTAGATACAAATACCTTGTCACGTCTGCCTGCAATGGCTTTTCCTACAAGCACTTCACTGTGTCCTGCCCCATATACATTTGCAGTATCAATAAGATTCACTCCCATGCCGATTCCGGTATCCAGAGCTTTTAAGGATTCCTCGTCCTTTACATCTCCCCATCCGGCACAGGTGCCAAGATCATACCACAGGCCGCCGATTGCCCAGCAGCCCAGTCCAATTGGTTTCAGATCAATATCTGTATGTCCAAATTTCATTGCTTGTCCCTCCATTTTTCCAGAACCTCCGGACGGATCACAGCGGATTCCCTTACCACAATAGACTGTGGGATCACTACCCGTGTGTTCGGATCGATTTTTTCCTCATTAATACACTTTTTCAAAAGTTTGTATACATTATTTCCAAATGTTGCTGCATCCTGATGTATGGTAGTAAGAGTAGGGCTGTAGCAGGCAGAAAAATTCACATCATCACATCCTACTACTGCCAATTCCTCCGGTACACAGATTCCTTTTTTGGTCGCAGCACTGATCAGACCGTGTGCGATCATATCATTGCTGGTGACGATCACATCCGGCTTATTTTTCTTCTCTTCAAAGCTCTCCAGAATCTCGTCAAACATCATATAAGACTGAGACATTTTACGGTTAAAAAGCAGCGTCCTGCGGAACATGTCCATTTTGTTGGACATATTACATTCCTTCAGGCCTCTCACATATCCATTGTAGCGATCCAGAAGGTTGGTCTGGATATCCAAGGACTCACCCAGATACATAAATCTCCGGTACCCGGAGTCATATAAGGCATGTACCAGCCTGCAATAGGTCTCTTCATTATCAAATTCCACAGAAGGAAAATTCGGCACATGGCGGTCAGCAAATACCATGGGCACATTGGCATTTGCAATCCTTTTCACAGCAGTTTCGTCACCGCTTCCGCCAAGAAAAATAAAGCCATCCACCTGGTTATCCAGAAGACTCTGCACAGAACTTTCCAGAAATTCACTGTGTCCCATGGAGCCGCAGATCAGAATATTATAATTTTGTTTTCTCGCTTCTTCCAATATTCCTTCGATACATCCGGCATAAAATTCACTGGTGATATCTGTCATGGCAACCCCAATGAGATGAGACTTCTCATGGCGCAAAGAACGAGCCAGAAGATTGGGCGAATAGTGAAGCTGCTCGATCGCTGCCCTTACTCTTTCAGCAGTTGCCTCTGATATTGGTGCTGTCTTATTTATTACATGTGAGACGGTTGAGACCGAAACCTGTGCCAGTCTGGCCACATCCATCATCGTTGCTTTTTTTGCCATCTGTTTTTGTCTTCCTTATCTTCTTATATTGATGATGCCAGAAACAAAAAGCTTCGACAGCCTTTTGCTCCTGACATCAGTTGATCAAAATATCAGAGTTCGAAACCCCATATCATATTAATTCAAAATCCCGAACATGTCAAAGAAGAAAGACGAATTCTCGGAATTAATTCGCTCTCTTGGAAGAACGAACTGCATCGATAAAGACAGCAAATACAAGAACCAGACCCTGAATGATCTGCTGCCAGTAGGAGTTTACATTCAGAAGAGTCATACCATTTACAAGAGTGGAAAGAATTGCCACACCGATCAGGGTACCAAATACATTTCCACGACCACCTGCCATGGAGATACCGCCAAGGATTACAGCGGAGATACCATTCATATCATTTCCATATCCCTGAGATGCCATACAGGAGGATGCCTGGCAAACGGTGATCACACCACCCATAACTGCAGTGATACCTGCAAGAATGTGGGAGATGAAACGGATCTTCTTTACATTGATACCTGCAAGTCTTGCAACCTGCATGTTACCGCCTACTGCAAATACACTTCGTCCGTATACGGTATATTTCAGCACAAACCAAATCACAACATAAGTGATGAGCATAATGATCAGACAGAATGGGATTCCTGCCAGCTTTCCTTTTCCGATGAAGTAATAAGCATCATCTTTGATACGGATGTAACGTCCATCTGTGGTCAGATAAGCAATACCACGGAAAATAAAGGAAGTACCCATAGTACAGATAATTGGGTTTACACCCATAACTGTGATGATAAATGCGTTAAAGGAACCACCTAAAATACCAACCGCAAGAACGATCAGAAGAGTAAGCCATGGGGAAATTCCTGCCTCAAAGCAGATACCAAGTACCATACCTGCAAGAGCTGCCAGAGAGTACTGGGATACGTCAAGTCCTGCAAGCAGCATTGCTACAGTAAGACCGGCTGCCATGGTTCCCATGATGGACATGTAAGATCCGATATTCATGATATTTCTGAATGTCAGGAAGAATTCAGAACCGATTGCAAATATGATCCACAAAAGGATCAGCATGATCAGGGAGCTTAACCATCCGCCGCCCTCTTTAAAAAAGTTCAGTTTAGATTTTTTTTCTTTATTCATGTTTCTGTTGACCTCCAATTCCAAGTTCCATAAGATATGTCTGGCTGAATTCCTCTTTTTGTACTTCACCTGTGATCTTACCTTCACACATTACATAGATCCTGTCACTCATGGACATGATCTCAGGAAGCTCAGATGAGATCATCAGTACGGCTCTTCCCTGTTCACAGAGACGATTGATCAGTTTGTAGATCTCTACCTTTGCGCCTACGTCAATACCTCTGGTAGGCTCATTGAGGATCATAAACTGCGGGTCTGTGTTCAGACATTTTGCAATAACCAGCTTCTGCTGGTTTCCACCACTTAAGCTGTCTGATAAGGTTTCCAGTGATGGGGTCTTTACACCAAGCTCTTCCACCCATTTCTTTGCGATTTCTTTCTCCTTTTTCAGATCCAGGAGATGATTTTTCACAAAGCCTTTGATGTTGGAAAGCGTAATATTCTCTTTAATGTCCATTGCAAGATTGACTCCTTCTACCTTACGTTCCGCAGGAACATAAGACATAGAGTGGTTCAATGCATCCAACGGAGTCTTGTTTTCGATTTTCTGTCCATGCATAGTCATTTCAATAGTATCCGGTTTCTGTGCCCCGAACAGACATCTGCACACCTCGGAACGTCCTGCGCCCATCAGTCCGAAGATTCCCACAACCTCACCGGCATGTACATTGAAGCTGATATTTTTTAAGAAAGAAGTATTCAGATTGTTTACAGTAAATACTTCCTTTCCGATCTTACAGTTTCTTGTGGGATACATGTTTTCAATTTTACGACCAACCATTCCGGCAACAATGTCAGATGGTTCAATCTCGCTGATTTCTTTGTCCCAGATATATTTTCCATCTCGCATGATCTCCACACGATCGGAAATCTTAAAGATTTCTTCCATACGATGGGAAATGTAGATAATACCAACGCCTCTTTCCTTGAATTTACGGATCAGATCAAAAAGCGCTTCTGTTTCTGTTTCATTTAACGCGGAAGTAGGCTCATCCAATACCAGGATCTTGACATTTCTTGAGAAAGCACGTGCGATCTCGATCAGCTGCTTCTCTGCCACAGACAGATCGCGTACATAATCTGTAGGCTTTCTGTGTCCCAGACCTACCAGCTTCATAATTTCCTCAACAGACTGATTTGTTTTGGAATAGTCTACGATTTTTAAAGGTCCGATTTTTTTTACAGGGGTCTGACCAACCAGGATGTTTTCTGCTATGGTCATATCATTCAGATAGTTCAGTTCCTGGTAAATTACTGCTACTCCAGCCTCCAGAGCTTCCTTTGTGCCTAAATTTGTATACGTTTTGCCATCAATAATGATTTCTCCGGAATCCGGCTTGTACATACCGGAAAGCATCTTGATAAGAGTCGATTTACCTGCACCGTTTTCACCCATCAGTGCCAGAACTTCTCCCTTATATAATGTCAGATCCACATTATCATTGGCGATAACACCGGGAAATGCTTTATAAATCTGTTTCATTTCCAGTATTTTTTCCACAGTGCATGCCCTCCTTTTATTTGCAATACATTTTCACGGTTTTGACTATCTTTTTTTGATAGAAAGGACTGTGGAGAAACCTCAGTCGCCCCACAGTCCCGGTTTCTAAAGATTAGTGTAGTGTTTCAGATTCAGGTGATCAGTCAAGGCTTGCAAGATAATCATCAATGTTATCTACAGTAAGAGCTGTCATCTCTGCGTTTCTGGATTTGTCTGTTGTAGTTCCGTCAAGGATCTCTGTAGCATAGTCTACAACCTGCTGTCCATACAGATGAGAGTTGTAGGAAATGGTGCATGCCCATGCTGTTCCTTCCGGATCATCTTTTGCAGCCTGAAGGTTCTCTGTTGCAGATGGATCTGCGTTGTGGGAACCGATGAGGCAGTTTGCAACTCTGTCTGCTGCGATTGCAGCCTGGTTGATAGCGTATCCACGGTCATCGTTCTGGCCGATGAACAGTACATGTTCTGCATCCGGATGAGAATCCAGCCAGTCTTTTGTCATGGTCTGGGTCTTGGTATCATCAGCAAGGCTGTCCAGCCATACGATCTGATCATCAGAAAGTCCGTAATGCTCCTGAAGTTCATCAACAGCACCGGAGCATCTCTGTTTTACAGCGTCACCGGACTGGGAATCCCAAAGTGCTACTACGAAATCGATATCGCCGCCGAATTTGTCATCTGCCAGTGGCTCCATGGTCTGACCGAGAAGAGTTCCTGCTGCTTCGTTGTTTACACCAAAGAAATAAGCGTCCTCGCCGTAGTCGCAGTCAATGGAGATCATCGGGATATCTTCGTTTTTCAGTTCTTCTGCTTCAGCTGCACCAGCCTCCGGAAGTACATTGAAGTCAATGATGATGTCTGCTCCCTTTGTTACAAGAGCTTCGATGTTCTGAACCATCTTTGTAGAATCACGATCAGAAATAGCAGTGTTGTAGGTATAGCCTTTTTCTTCGCAGGCTTTGCTGATTCCAGCCTCAACAGTGATAAAGAAATCCTCTTTTAATGCCATGTTACTATAACCAATGTTATAGCCATCTGCAAAAACTGTTACACCTGTCATAAGACTTGTTGCCATAGCTGCTGCAAGCATGGTTGTGATCATTCTTTTTTTCATTTCTTCTTCTCCTTTTTTGGGTGTTTTTATTTTTAATAAGCCCCCTGCTTATTAAATTCAGTTTGGTTGTCCTGTTCCCCGGACTTCAGGGTTTTGCAGTTACAATTTCATATTCTCCTGATCCTGCAAGGAAGCTGCAGGTACCATTTTCATAGCTTACTTCGCTGATTCTGCCTTTTACTGTTTCCGGCAGAGCTTCTTTTTTACAAGGAATGGTTACCATAGCCTGCGTATTTGCAGGTACTGTAAAACAGATCTTAAACTGCTTTTTTTCATTGAACCAGTGAACCTTGATGTCTCCTGATTTGCTGTGGTAAACAGTTTCAAGCTCCTTTAGTCCATCTGTTACTGCCGGATTTAGCTTAAAGGTATGGAAACCGGCTTTCACAGGTGTGATCCCAGCAAGACCTGTTACCAGATATTCATCTACTACTGTGAGACCGATGTGGCTCATGGCATTCATTACCTGTGGATGAAGGGTTCCATCTTCCCAGATGCCGTCCCATCTTTCCCATGCAGTTCCAGGTCCCTTATCTATCATATAACCGATGCTTGGAAATTCCCTGGACGCCAGGAAGCTTTCGGCTTCCTGTGCCATATCGTATTTTTTCAGTGTGCCAAGGAAGTAAGGAGTACTTGGGGTACCGCCTCTCCAGAATATCTTTCCTTTTTCTGTCAGCTTTTCTCTCAGCTTCTGTGCTTCCAGCTGCTGATACTCTTTTGGAACCATTCCGGCTGCCAGAGCCAATACATAATCGCCCTGTTTTCCAAAACGGATGGTACCGTCTCTCTGTATAAAATTCTGACCGAAAACCTTTTTGACCTTTTCAAATAATTCTCTGTATTTCCCGGCTTCTTCTGTCTTTCCGATGGCTTCGGACATCTCGATCATCATGCGGATAATGATGGCATAATGAGTGGTTCCGATAATTCCGGGAGAACTGTCTCCGTAACCATGATTGACATCGGAGTGATCATTCAGTTCCCAAATATTCAGCCAGTCTCCGGTAGTTCCAAACCGGATACATCTGTCACTGTTATGATCCAGGTAATCAAAAAACTTTTCCATTGCCGGATAGTGATCCCGAATGATCTGTCTGTCCCCGTACAGCTTGTACAACGTATAGATCATGCGGATTCCATGGTTAGTCTGAAGATCTCCGATAAACTGCTCAATATCCTTCATCATCAGCGGTGGAGCAATGGGTTCCAATGCCCCGTTTTCATACTGTGCACTCCAGATATCACAGTTCCATTTGCGGATAAAGCCTTCCATATTTCCAAGCATTGCCACACTTGCAGTGGCGTGATCTCCTTCCATTCCCCAGCCAAGTCTCTCATCTCTGGCACAGACATCGGTGGGATTGTCCATCAGATTGGTACGCATGGTATCTCTGCATGCAGCAAACACATCATTTATGGTATCATTGCTTGTGTAAAATTCTGTCTGATCCGGAAAATCCGAACCAATTGCGATTCCTTCTGCTTTTAGAAGCTTCACTCCGGTAAGTCCGGTGATCTTTGCATACCGGAATCCATGGTAGGTATATTCCGGTTTAAAAATTTCCTTTCCAGCTCCACTGCAAATATAGATATCCTCTGCCCTTGCTGAGCGGTTGCCGTCCAGATGAAGTTCGCCATCCGGTCCCAGGATTTCACTGTGTCGGATGTGGATTTCCTTTCCTTCCGGTCCTTCTACTGTGATCCGAAGGACACCACTGATCAGCTTTCCAAGATCAACAAATGCGGTATCTCCATCCTTTGCTGTGATCTCTTTCGCTTCAAATTCCTCATATTCCTTCATGGGGACTCCCGGATGGGCTGTCGGGATCACATCATGCTCTGTGCCGGTCTCCACCGGATTCCATTTGGAATCGTCATAGCCAGGAAGATCAAATCCGGCTGTCTCTTTTTTCTTTCTGGCATCAAAGCACTCACCCTGGAAAATATCTGCTTCCAGAACAGCTCCATAAGACGCTTTCCAGTTCTCATCTGATACGATGGTCTCCTTGGTTCCATCTGTGGCTGTAAGCACCAGCTGAACCATCACCCTTGGCTTGCTTCCGTACCATTCCCGGTTCTGAAGTCCCATATAGCCCGCATACCATCCATCTGCCAGGATCACACCTGCTGCATTGGCTCCATTTCGGATCAGGGAAGTGACATCGTAACATCTGCACCAGGCTGTAGTATCATAATTGGCAGTACCCGGAACAAATTTATCTGTAGTGACTTTCTCACCATTTATACTCACATCTGCGATTCCCTGAGCAGATACATAAAGCTCTGCCTTTTTAATTTCTTTCTTATTTTCAAATTCCCTGCGAAGATATGGTGCAGGGGGAAGATAATACTGATTTTCTCCCAGCTGAAAGTCGTCTGCGCAGTAAAACGGCTCATTTCTGTCAAAGGGCTTCATTCCCTCTGGCAATGCATCGTATCCGATCCACTTCGCTTTCCAGCTATCCCTGGTCAGGCCGGTCTCAAACCGGCTCTCCCTGGCAAGTACTTCCTCACCATCTGAACTGATAACAGTAGAAGAAACTTTCCATATATAACAGGTATCTGGCTTCAGCCCGGTTCCCTCATACAGGATCTGGAGCGTCTCCTCTGAATCCACCTTCCCGGAGTCCCAGCAAAGAGTGCCATCTTCTTCTGCAACAGTGATGTGATAGGAAATCTGTCGAACCTCATATTTTCCTTCTCCGCAGATCATCCAGGAAAATACCGGATACTCTGCCGCAAGCTGAAGTGGAGATTCCTGCCCACAGCATTTCAGATTGTATAAATGCATGTCTCTCTCCTTTATGCAATCGTTTTAATGTTTTTTGGTAAAAAAACTTACTTTTCAGATTAAAGTAAGCTGTGAAATTTTCATGCAATCCTTTTCATGAATCTAGTCGTAGTATATTCCAATTTTCCGAATATGTCAACACTATTTGTGCATTTCTATTTTTCATTCAAATTTTTCATGATTATTTTGTGCATTTTTACAGATTGTTTTTTCTCATCTCTCTGTTATGATAAAAATAATATAAACGTTTTCATAAACACCTCTTTTTATTTAAACGTTTTCATAATGATAGTAGGGGCAACAGGTCAAAAAGCAGTTCATGCTTGCATGATAAAGCTTTTCACTTTTGCCCTGTCAAACAGGAAAAGGAGGGAAAAATGAGCGCAACAGGCGTGATTTTTGACATAAAACAGCTTGCTGTCTTTGACGGACCAGGCATCCGGACCACTGTATTTATGAAAGGTTGTCCCCTTCGCTGCCGCTGGTGCCACAACCCGGAAGGACTTTCCTTTAAGCCCCAGCTGATGGTCAGTGACAATGGCTGCCGCCACTGCGGCAAATGTATTTCCATATGTAAACATCCGGAACACTGCATTGCCTGCGGAGAATGTATCCGTGTCTGTCCCGTCCATCTTCGAAGGATTGCAGGAACGGTATACACAGCCAGGGAACTGGCTGCTAAGCTTTTAAAAGACCAGGTGATCTTTGAAATGAATGGTGGAGGCATCACTCTCTCCGGCGGAGAACCTACTTCCCAGCCGGAATTTGTTCTTGAGCTTCTTCAGCGTACCAGAGTTCTTAACCGGGCCATTGAAACCTGTGGCTACTGTAACCCAAAGACCTTTGCCGCAATTTTAGAAGAATTGGATTTCATTCAGATGGATTTAAAACTCATCGACGATTCCATGCATAGGAAATGGACCGGCAAATCCAATGAGACCATTTTGGAAAATTTTCGCCAGGTGAAAGCATCAGGGAAACCTTTTATTATCCGGGTGCCTCTGATTCCGGGAGTAAATGACACACCCGAGAATTTGTCCGCCACAGCTGCACTTCTTACCAATGCACCGGGACTTCAGAGGGTGGAGCTTCTGCCCTACCATAAAACAGCCGGAGCAAAATACAGTATGGTTGGAAATACCTATGACCCGGGATTCGACCCGGAACGACCGGTAAATAAAGATTCCAGCGCTTTTGATGCCCTTGGGATCCCATGTATGATATTATAAGAAAGGAAAATTGCCATGACAGATCACATCCAGGAATTACTACAGTTTTTTATCCAGGACCGGAAACACCGCACTCTTCGCGCGCCGGAAACTGACAAGTACCGTTATGCAAAGATTTATAAAGAAAAAGGACTTTCCGACCTCTCACGCAGTGTATGCCGTCTCAAAGATATGCTTGCAGAAGAAAAGCCTGTGGTCTTTCCATTTGAAAAAATCGCTTTTTTAAGAACTGTTCCTACTATTCCGGAGATTTTTACAGAGGAAGAATTTGCTATAATTTCTGCCAAGAATTACATTCATGAGCAGGGAAAGGTTTGCAATATCAGTCCAGAGTATTCTCTTCTTTTAACTACCGGCCTGGAGGAAAAACGTGCCCAGATTTCCAGTGCTTACGACCATTTTAAGAAAGCCGGGGACTCTGAAAAAGCTGAATATGAGAAAGCTCTTCTTGACACCATCGACACCATTCTCTCCTTTTGCGACCGCTACCGTCAGGAAGCCGAAAAGCAGGGAAATCACACTGTAGCAGATACCCTTTCCAGAATTCCCCGTCAAAAACCTCAGACTCTTCTGGAAGCCCTGCAGTTTATGCGCATCATCCACTACTGCCTGTGGTGCAGCTTTAATTATCACAACACACTAGGCCGTTTTGACCAGTATATGTATCCCTTCTACAAACATGATATCGATGCCGGTATCCTTACCAAAGACACAGCTCTGGAACTGATCGAGGAATTTTTCATCAGCCTGAATCGGGACAGCGACCTTTATACAGGTATGCAGCAGGGTGACAATGGACAGAGCATGGTACTTGGAGGAATGAACCCTGACGGCACTGACAGTTTTAATGAGCTTTCTGATCTTTGTCTGCAGGCCAGCCTGGAGCTGAAGCTGATCGATCCAAAAATCAATCTCCGTGTAAGCAAAAAAACACCGCTTTCCACTTATATCCGTGGCACACAGCTGACCAAGCAGGGGCTTGGTTTCCCACAGTACTCCAACGATGATGTTGTGCTGGAAGCTCTGAAACGCTGGGGCTATGATGAAGCGGACCGCTATAATTATGTAGTTGCAGCCTGCTGGGAATTCATCATTCCTGGTTACGGAATGGATATCCCCAACCTTGACAGCCTCTCTTTCCCTGCCTGCATGGAAAAAGCAGTGGATCAGATGGAAAAGGCAGATACCTTTGAGGATCTCATGGAAATGGTAAAAGAGAATATCTTTGAGGAATCTGCCAGACTTCGAGCTGGTGTCCATAACATTTATATGGAACCGGCACCTCTTCTTAGCCTGATGATGCATGACACCGTGGAACAGGCGAAAGATATCTCCAAAGGAAATAAATACAACAATTACGGATTCCACGGAACCGGACTTTCCACAGCTGTGGACTCTCTGGCAAGTATCCGCAAATACGTATATGATACAAAAGAAGTAAGCAAGGAACGGATGTTAAAGGCCCTGTCCACCAATTTTGAGGGCGAAGAGGAGCTGGATAACATGCTTCGCTATGAAGCCCCCAAAATGGGCAACGATGATGATCTGGCTGACGAGATTGCAGTCAGGCTGCTGAACTGGTATGCAGATTCCATGGAAGGACATGTCAATGACCGAGGTGGTATCTACCGTGCTGGTACCGGTTCTGCCATGTATTACATCTGGCAGGCACAAAGCACCCAGGCCACTGCGGATGGCAGACAAAAAGGAGAAGAATTTGCCTGCAACTATTCTCCCAGCCTTTTCTCCAGACTAGACGGACCGATTTCCATTATCAAGTCCTTCTCCAAGCCTGATCTGGTGCGTGTGGCAAATGGCGGCCCTCTTACCATTGAGCTGACAGATACCATGTTCCGCAATGAGGAAAGCATCCAGAAGACTGCACAGTTTGTAAAAACCTTCATTGACCTTGGCGGACATCAGATGCAGATCAATGCTGTAAACCGGGAAAAACTTCTGGACGCAAAGAAGCATCCGGAAAATTACCGCAATCTGATCGTCCGTGTATGGGGCTGGAGCGGATATTTCGTAGAACTGGATGAATGTTACCAGAACCATATTATCAAGCGTATGGAACTGGCAATCTGATTTTTTATTATAAGAAATTGTGGGAGCAGCTTGGCTGCGAAGCAACTCTTATAAATGACCTCCCATGAAAGCAGATACCGCAGCGTTTTGAGCTGCGGTATCTGTTTTTTATACTATATTCTTTTCTCAGCCTGTTACTCTTCGATTCCTCTTAAATACAGTCTTGCAAGGAGATGATGGGGATCCAGTTCCAGGGTTTCTTTAAAGTATTCCTTCGCTTTTTCCAAATTTCCAAGTCCAAGATTTCCAAGCCCCATAAGATAGCAGCAATGAGCTTTGTTCTTTTTGGTAAAGTTTTCATCAAAGATCAGAAGATCCGGGTAGGATACTGCAAAGTAATCCATCTTCACTTCATCATAAATGTGTGCCTCGCCATAGCTGATCAGCTTATAGAATCTGGAATTTGCAGCCACCGGCTCTCCCAGTTCTTTTAAGGCAAGCCCCTGATACATGATCATATCTGCTGGCTGATCGTTGTAGAACATCATGCCAGCAGGCTCATCAGTACCTGTAGAGGCTGCTGTGAACAGCTGCTTTGCAATGTCTGTATTTCCAAGAGCTTTTTCTGTAAGAGCAAGATAATAGTTAATATTGTTATCTTTTGAGCCCTCCAGCTTGCCCTCACCAAGGTTTTTGGGATATACCAGTGCTTTTTCCAGAAGTTCTTTTGCCTTTGTCCATTCTTCCTTTGTGATAGCTTTTTTCGCCAGTTCCACAAGGGCACGGGTGTACTGGGTGGTAGCTTTTCCTTCTCCGCCTTCCCATGGATGAAATTTTCTTCCCATCAGAAGCTCATATGCCTTTTCGTGATTTCCCATGTAGTTCTGCAAAGTGATGTATTCGATAAATACGTCGTCACGTTTTACAAAGGTTTCCGGATATTTCTCATAGAAAGCCAGTCTTTCTTCCACTGTATAGTCCAGTTTTTTGTACAACTGATCCAGTTCCAGGAATATACGGCAGTCTGTGGGATCAAGGGCAAAGGCCTTTTCCAGTACTTCCTTTGCTTTCTCCGGTTCCTGGCATTTGTTGTAGTAAACAAGGGACAGATTTCGAAGCACTGTGGGGAACTGAGCATCCAGCTCTGCGGATGTCTCCCACGCTGTTTTTGCCTTGTCATACTGACGCTTGTCATACCAGAGATTACCTACATAGTAGAAAGCTTTTGGAAGCTGCGGCTGAAGCTTTGCTGCCAGCTCCAGAACTGCAATATCTTCCAGCCTGTTTGGGAAACAGCAATAGGGATCTGCCTGATCTGCCATTTTCACCATCTCTTTTGCCTGATCCTCTTCTCCTAACTGATCCAGGCACATTCCACGGTAATAATACAGCATTGGCCATTTTGCATCACAGAGGTTCAGCATGCCAAGTGCTTCCTGGTAGAAGCCGCCTTCCATATAATCAATGGCCGCCTGGATAAAGTTCTGATGAAAATTACGCATCTGTGCTTTTAAAGCAAGCTTCTTTTCTTCCTGTTCCTCTTCTGGTGCCAGAAGGATTTCTTCATAACCAGATACATAGTCAAAACGGTCTACCTTTTTATTTTCTGCAAGCCATGCTTTTTCTGCTTCTATTCTTCCCATTTTTCGGAGAATGGCTGCTTTTAAGCCTCTTGCCTTGATATTGTGGCTGTTCTTTACAAGGCCTTTTTCCACAAGCTCAAGTGCCAGCGGATACGCGCCTTTTCTCGCTACAATAGCCGCCAGGAAATAGAAAGACATCTCCTGCTGTTCATTGGACCAGGTTGCCTTGAAGAAAGCATCGTAAGCCTCTTCATAGCGTCCCTGATAAAACAGGGTAAGACCCAGGTCATAGTATGCTTCACTGTTGTATGGGTTTGGATTTTTCCAGGTCATTCTTTCCAGAGCTTTGCGGAAATATTTTTCACTTTCCCGGTAAAGACCTCTTCTGAACAGAAGCATTCCATAAGCCGTATTCAGACGGATATCACCCTCATCTCTTTTCAGCCCCTCCAGATAATAATCATCTGGCAGATAGGTAGCATGGCGGTACTGCTCAATGTGAAGTCCGGTAAGATAAAGTTCTTCACAGGTCTGGATATCCTTTGGATCCTTTGCTGCCTGAGCTGGCTGTGGAAGCTTCGGAATCTTCTCTTCCAGTGGGGTAAAGGATACCAGTTCTCTTCCCTCTGCATTTAATACACGCACGGTAATGTCGGTCTTCTTTTCTACCGGGAGGCTGACTTTCTTTTCGTATACGGCTACAGGAGAAATATCTGTGTTTTCTTCAAATACTACCTCCCCTTTCTTCTCCAGGATCACTTTTGCATTCTTTTCCTCGCCTGTGGTATAAATACGCAGGGAAACTTCGCTGTCCTGGATTTCCATGTTTACCATGGCATCGATGGTAGCATTTTTTACATAACCAACCTTTTTGTATGGCATAAAGTACTGTTTAAAGGTCTTTTCCTCAAAAGGCTTCAACCAGGTAAAGTCAGGCTGATTGTCTGTATACACCCCGGTCATCAGCTCAATATACGGGCCATCCTCATCCGTGAGGTTACGATCCCATGCTTTTCCAAAATCTCCACAGCCCCAGGTCCACTGCTTCTTTCCAGGAGAAATGTGGTGATCTGCTACATGGAGGATACCAGCCTCTTCCCTGTAATCATAGCCTCCTACAAAATCAAAGTCTGACTTTTCGGCCATATAAGAAGTGGGAACCGGAATATTTTTGTACCGGGAAATGTCCACACCTGCACTGTAATCATGCTTGTAATAGACACCAGTTGCAATAGGGAATTTAGATACATCACGTTTTCCATGATCCATGACTGCATGAACATCTGGCGGAAATACAGACTGTGTATAGTCATTGACTGCTACAGCCGGATTTGCCCACCACAAAAAGGTCTGTGCCATAGGGGTACGGTTGTAAAGCTGTCCTCGGATCTCGATATAGGCCTTGTCCGGATACAGGGTAAAGCTTGCGATTCCCTTTGTTCCATACATCTGATCCACATCATTAATCATAACGGTTTTACTGCCGTCCTCATGTTCTGCCACTGCATAGTCTACAGGCAGATAAGTAGTCGGGCGGTGATGCTGGGGCCAGTTGAACTCAATTCCACCGGAGATCCACGGGCCGGTAAGACCAACAAGAGCTGGTTTGATCACATGATTGTAGTACACAAAATCATAACCGTTTGTCTTATCATAGGCTCTCTGGATCCTTCCGCCAAGCTCCGGAAGTACCATCACTTTAATGTACTGGTTTTCCAGGTAAACGGCTTTCCATACCTTGTCCTTTTTCTCGTCCTCGATTTTTTCAATTACCGGATAAGGATAAACTCTTCCGGAACTCCCCTGATATACACGTTTTTCAGAGAAGATCGGGTTTTTCTCTGCTGCACCTATTTCATAGGTGGGGATGACCACGTCTTCTTCCCAGATTCTTACTTCTTCCATAATAGCCTCCATAATATATTTCTCATTATTGCTTTTCCTTGTTTTTTGTGATACTGTGATTATAGCTTTATTTTACAGTGTTTTCATTACTCTAAGTTGCTTATGAGTTTAAAAAAATTGCTCAGGAAAGAGGGCTGTTATGAAATCAAAAGAAAATTATGTAAGTGAGAGTTCGGATTATTACCTTTATCAGCCAAGTACCGTGGCATCCCAGATTTATCTGTATCCCACTGTTATCGGACATTTTTTCTACCAGGCAGGTTATGAACTGAAGCGTACCCATTACAACAGCATTCTGCTGATGAGTATTATAAAAGGCTCCTGTCAGGTCACACTTCCTGACAAAAGCCCCAATCTGGTTCTGGCAGGGCAGATCGCCCTGATTGATTGTTATGCGCCTCACGCTTACCGTTTTGACTGCGATGCAGAAGTTTCCTGGCTTCACTTTGACGGCTCCCTTGCAAGACGCTATTATGATCTGATCACAGCCAGCCAGGGGAATGTGATCACTCCAGCCAATTCCTATCCGGTCAACCATGGTATCGAAAAAATGATCAGCCTTTTCCGAAATTCCAAACCCTTAAAAGAGGCTGAAGCATCTGAGACCATCACCCGGATGCTGGATGGACTTCTAAATACCAGAACTTATACTGGCAGCCAATCCTCCCATTCCACAGTAGTTGGAAATGCACTGGCTTATATCAACGAACATTTCAGTGAGCCTCTGACCCTGGAAATGATTGCTTCCAATTCCGGTCTGAGTCCCTTTCATTTTTCCAGGATCTTTTCTGCAGAAACAGGCTTCACTCCCCACCAGTATCTGATTGCCACCAGGATCAATTCTGCGAAATTCCTGCTGAAACTGCCGGACATTCCCATCAAGGAGATTGCCTTTGGCTCCGGATTTAACAGTGAGAGCAGCTTTTGTTCCACTTTCCGCAAGTGGGAGCATATGACTCCCGGGGAGTACCGGGAGTGTGCGGATGTGCCTCGAAAGTAAATTGGAGAATTCCCGCTATATCAGTTCGGCCCGGGATTAATTTCCCTGTCCATAATACGCATTTGCTCCATGCTTTCGGTAATAATGCTTGTCCTGAAGCTCCTGAGGTGCTGGCTTTACCTTTGGATTGATCAGCTCACACCGGGAGGCCATCTTGGCAACTTCTTCCAGAACTACCGCATTGTGAACTGCCTCATGGGCATCCTTTCCCCAGGTGAAAGGTCCATGGTTTTTGCAAAGAACTGCTGGCACTGCCTCATAATCCCTGGTCTTAAAATAATCAGCGATGAGAATACCTGTATTTTTTTCGTAGGCTTCATCAATCTCCTCTTTTGTCAGATTGCGCACACAGGGAACTTCCCCGTAAATATAGTCTGCATGTGTGGTTCCATAACAGGGAATGGAACGTCCTGCCTGTGCCCAGCTGGTGGCCCAGGAAGAATGGGTATGTACGATTCCTCCGATCTTCGGGAATGCATTGTACAGCACCACATGGGTGGGAGTATCGGAAGAAGGATTGTATCTGCCTTCCACTTTATTTCCTTCCAGGTCTACCACTACCATATCCTCCGGTGTGAGCTTGTCATATTCCACACCGCTTGGTTTGATCACAAAAAGCCCTTTTTCACGGTCAATGCCGCTTACATTTCCCCAGGTAAAAGTTACCAATCCGTATTTGGGCAGATCCATATTTGCCCTGTAAACTTCTTCTTTTAATTTCTCAAGCACAGCTGTGTCCTCCTTTTTCGCATACGTAATTGTTCAGACGTTACGACTTCATTCCCCCTGTCAGAAAGGCCTGCTGCCGCAACACTTTGATATCCCGGCAATCGAAAAGAGCCTGTCATATGGCAGACTCTTCTTTTGTCCTCTGACATCCTGTCTATACTATACCACTTGGGCAGGAATGTTTCCACTTATATCTTTTATTCTATTTCATTAACTTTCATTCTCCACCCGGTATTTCTGGATATACTCCTTTGGGCTGAAACCGGTTTTCTTTTTGAAAACAGTGCTGAAATACTGGCTGGAGGAAAAACCCAGTTCCTCATAAATCCCCGAAATTTTCGCGGATTCTTTTAAAAGAATTTTGCGTGCTTTTTCAATGCGGAACTGTAAAATATAATCAGAAAGAGTGACTCCCATCTCTTCACGGAACATTTTTCGCAAATAACCGTCAGAAAGCTTCAGCTGGTCTGCGATCATCTGGGAGCTTAAGGCATTGTCCATGTACTCTTGCTCGATCAGGTTCAGAACCCTTGCAATTTTCTCTGAATACCCCTTTCTCTGGCTTTTTCCCTGCATCTGATAATATTCTGTTATAATCCGAAGCATCCACTGCTTCCATTCTTCTTTTGAGGAAAATTCTTTGTAATCCCATTCCTGAGGAACAGCTGCGATAAATCTGGCGTTGATCATCTGAAGACAGTAATCATTGAAGATCATCTGGGCATATTTAATAAAACGGGAATCGTTGGTGTATCTGGTATATATTTCCAGAGCCTCCATAAGTGCCTCATGTTCCATACTTCTTGCATTGCTGTGAAGGGCATTTTTCAGCTTTTCCTCATAAATGCCAAGATGTTTCTTTTCCTCTGTAAGCTCCTCCAGATCTTTTAATGTAATCTGCTGGCATTCCCCAAAATCCAGCCTTCTGTCGTCAATGCACCTGACTTTCTGAAACAAATCCCTCAGCTGCAAAAATCCATAAACAGCCGGAAGATCTACCAGAATATATTCAAAATCCAGTCCTGATAAATAGGCCTCTATATCTTTTCTGATTTTTTTCTTTTCCTTTTCCTGTTCCACAAGAAAAACCGGGGTCCACACATTACTTTTTATGTGCGGAAATGCGCATAACACATTTCCATTTTTTTCCTGTGTCCTTACAAAATCATCATAATCGATATCCCACTCCAAGTCCTGCATTCTCTGCATACTGTAGGATCTCCTGGATGTAACGTAAAACATCTGGAGCATCTGGTTTTTCTTAAGTTCCGCCTGCTCCAGCTCGGAAATATCTGTCCCCAGGAAAAATCGTCTCAGGGCTTTGTCTGTTTTCAAGTACTGAATCTCCCTTTCTTTTTGAAGGAGTCCGGAGACGTTTTCCAGTTCTGTTTCCAGAGTATCGCTGTTCAGTTCATTTTTTAGCACATAGGATACCACGCCCATCTCCAGCCCTTTTTTTACAAAGTCAAAGTCTCTGTATGCTGTGAGAAAAATAATTTTTATATCCGGCATTTTCTCCAGCAAGACTTCCGCCAGTTCAATCCCTGACATTCCAGGCATATTGATATCAATAAAAATCACATCTGGGCGATGTTCCATAATATCGTCCAGCGCTGACCAGCTATTTATAGCAAAGCCAACAAGGGTGCATGGAATTTTGCACCCTTGTAACAGCGTCTTAAAATATTCAATTGCCATTATTTCATCATCAACAACATATACCGACAACATTATATTTTTCCCTGTATCATTTCATATATTGCATTGGCAAGTTTCGTATGTTCCTCAGCTTCCATATGCACACTGTCTTTTTCGGAAGCTTTCGCAACCTTGGCTGCATCCAGAAACAGGCAGCCATATTTCCGGGCAATCTTCTCAAACTCCGGTGCCAGCTTTTTGCAACGCTCTCTGGCTGTGGGGCCAAATACACCGCTTAACCAGGAATTGTCGATGTCCTCTCCCAGTAAAATAGGAGAAACAACTAATAATTGGGGAAGATGGCCATCTGTATAAGAATACGGATTTAAACAGATTCGGATCAAGGATTCCAGGCCTCTTCCGATTTCCATTGGCGATGCTCCATATACTTCCTTTAAATCATTGGTTCCCAGCATAATAATTACCAGGTCTATAGGTTCATGTGTCTGTAATACCGGAAAGATTCCCACCAGTCCATTTCTTCCTGCAGTAGCCTGATCCTCCCACGCTGTTGTTCGTCCACCCAGACCTTCTTCGATTACATTATACTCTTCTCCCAGCAGTTTTTGAAGTTTTCCAGTCCATCTAACCTCTTTTCCCCATCGAAAAGGAGAATTGATTTCTCCAGTAAACGCCGGATTTGTTCCAAATGTATTAGAGTCTCCATAACACACAATTGTTTTCATAAAAATCATCCTTTCACAGCGCCTGCTGTCAGTCCTTTGATAAAGTTCTTTGAACCTGCAATAAATAACAGAAGCAACGGTATGGTAGCAATAGTAAGTCCCGTAATCTGCGCTGCGTAATCTGTCATATAAGCATTTCCCAGGCTCTTAATATAAATTGGAATCGTCATGGTGCTATTGTCATTTACAAATACCAATGGTACCAGGTAGCTATTCCAGGACCACAGGAAGATCAAAAGGATCAAAGTCAGAAGTCCCGGTTTGATGCAGGGAAGTACGATTCTGAAAAATGTATGGATCTCGCCTGAGCCATCCACTCTGGCACTTTCTACCAGTTCCAGTGGGAAGGAGGATTCGATATACTGCATCATCCAGTAAGCGCCAAATCCATTTGCCAGCCAGATCAGTATCATAGGGAACATAGTTCCAGTCATATGCATGGTGCGCATCTCAATCATATATCCAACAACACCAAGTTGTACCGGAACCATCATGGTGAGCATAATCAGATTCTGAAGAAATTTTTTTAACTTGAAATTATAGGCAACCAGGGAATATCCAATCATAGCACTGATCAGGGTACACAATATGGTAGCTGTGCAGGAAACGATCAGACTGTTCAGATAAGACTTCAGGAAATTGGAAGCCAGCACAGTCTTCAGGTTGTTAATCAGGTAATCAGAAAAATACAACGGTATGGTCTTAAACATATTCTCTGTTTTGAATGTGGACATTGTAACCATCATATAGAAAGGAAATAACGATATCAATGATACCACAACAAGTAAAACATATGGAACCCATTTTTTTATTTTACTCATTTTTTATGACTCCTTTCTTCCCATAAGCTTCAGTCCCACCAGAGATACCAGCAGGATGATCACAAAGATCGTTACAGCCACAGCTGAGCCATATCCCAGACGTGCAGTGGAACCAAATGCCACATCATAGAAATTCCACATCATAGTCAGACAGGAACGGGAGGGTCCTCCTATAATACTTGTGGTAGATACATTAAACATCAGGTTCGGTTCGTCAAACAGCTGTAATGCTCCAATTAAGCTTGTGATAATGATAAAAATATTGATCGGGCGAAGCAGAGGCAATGTAATCTTAAAAAAGGTCTTTACCGGGCCTGCGCCGTCCATTTTGGCAGCTTCGTATATCTCGGAAGAAATGGAGGTCATTCCTGCCAAATAAAGAGCCATATAATATCCCACATATTTCCAGATGATCATAAATGCGATCACAAGCTGGGCAAGTCCCGGATTTCCAAGCCAGTTCAGGCTTTCACCGCCCATTTTTTCAATCAGGATGTTTACAATTCCGGTATTTCGATCAAACAAGAACAAAAAGATCAGACCAATGGCAACGGGAGTGGTGATGTATGGAAGGAAATTCAAGGTCTGGAAAAAAGTTCTTAATCTCTTGATATTAAATAGAAATGCTGCGATCACAAGTCCCAGGATAATGGCTGCCGGGAAGGAAATCAGCATAATATGTAAAGTATTGAATAAAGATTTCCAGAACAGCTTATCTCTGGAAAAGATCATCTGATAATTCTTTATCCCGATGAATACTTTATTTCCCACTCCGCTCCAGTCATGAAAGCTTAAATACAGGGAATAAAGCATGGGATAAAGATTAAAGGCAAAAAAGCATATACAAAAAGGCAGAGCGAAAAAAAGAGGATATTTAAAAGAATATTCCCAAGTCTTACCTTTTTTCTTTTTGGTAGCATTTGATTTTCTGTTCATAGTAATCTCCCCGTAAAGAAAGGGCGTACCTTTCAAAATATGAGGTGCGCCCTTTACATAGCTGTTATTCTACATCCATATCCAGGATCTTGGTTGACGCTTCATCAAGTCCCTGCTGCATTGCATCTTCAGCAGTAAGATCAGGATCATCACTGATTGCAGTTGCCAGAAGGTCTCGGATGTCGATTACGGTCTGGTCATATTTAGAAACATTCAAAGTTGCAATTGATGTCGCAATCTTGTTGTAAAAGAAATCATTGATATTCTGTCCGCCAAAGAATTCATCTCCGCCGCCAAGGAAATCAGGATCTTCATAGAATTCTTTTACTGCAACAAAGAAATTCAGCTGTTCTTTCATCATGTTTGCACCGTCTTTTGTCATCAGACACCAGTGGATAAATTTCCATGCATCTTCCTTTGCATCACTGGTGTTTGTAATTCCCAGAGAAGTACCGCCGCAGCTGTATCCACCGCCTGCTGGCATCATAAGCCCCCAGTTACCGGATCCATCCGGATCATTTGGTTTGATGTAATAGTTGATAACCCAGTTCGGGCAAGGATAGAAAATGTGATTTTCATCTGCATAGGTTGCATTTGCCTGTGGTGTTCCGTTCTGGAAAGTGTCCATAATTTTGTTATCTCTGAACTCAGTAAGATATTTTAGAACAGATCCCATCTTATCTGAAAAATGAATGGTACCATCGCTTTCCAATGTTTCTGTGTTCATAAAATAAAGCATTTCGGCTACAGCTCCCGGAGAATGGAAAAGATAATCAGTTCCACCTGATTTTTCCTGCACTTCTTTTCCGTAGGTCACATAATCATCCAATGTGGAAAACATTTTGCCTAACTCATCGGGATCATCCGTTCCAAAATATTTCTTTGCCAAATCTCTCTTATATGCAATTCCGGACGGGCTTACAGATTCTTCAATTCCGATCAAGCTTCCGTCTTCCATAATTGCTCTGTCTTTGATATAGTCAAAGAAAACATTGCTGTCTACATTGTATGGTGCCTGGCTTAAATCCTCGAAAATACCAAGCTCCCCATAGTTTTTCAGAAGGGTACAGGACTGTGCAACAATGTCCGGAAGCTCGGAACCGGAAGCAACTGCCTGCTGGATCTTTGTGTAATAATCGCTGTAAGCTACGTTTACAACTTCAATTTCAATGTTGGGATATACTTTGTTGAAAGCGTCTGCCATTTTTAAGGTATTGTCATAATCCCATGTCCAGATGGTTACGGTATTGCCTGTAGAACTTTCGGTATCCTCTAAATCAATTTCTTCAGCTGCCTGTGCAGTTACACTAAATCCGGTGAGAGCGGAAGCGCTCATTGCTACGGTCAATAAAATCCCCAATAATCTTTTTTTCATAGTTTTTTTGCTCCTTCTTTTGAATTAGGTTCCTGGCCAGGTCCTTGTCTCTTGTTTTGATGCTCTTATTATAAATTGGTTTCTTCTGTTTTTTTGTATAATTTGCGCATATTTTGTATAATTTTCGAATATGATATATCTGTTTTTTTTAATATTTCAAAGTTTTCTCCGTTTTTCATTATCCATTTTGACGGTCTTTTTAACGTTCGTACAGAACCGCAGGCATGGAAATAGTAATTTTGGTTCCTTTTCCCTCTTCACTTTCCACAGACATGCCGTAATTTTCCCCATAGATATGCTGAATGCGGTTATATACATTGGCAATTCCGATCTTACGCATTCCATCTCTGTTGATGTTGTCTTCAGACAAAAGCTCCTTCACCTTCTCTTCCGACATTCCAGCTCCGTTGTCTTCAATGATAATTTTCAAAGTATTATTTTCTTTAAATGCATTTATATACAGATTTCCACCCTCAGACTTTCGCGCAAGACCATGGTAGATGGCATTTTCCACAATTGGCTGGATAAATACATTTGGCACTGCCAGATCCAGCACGTCTGCATTCACCTGATACTTTACATGAATAATCCCCGGATACCGTACCTCCTGAAGGGTGATATAATTTCGCACATTGTTCATCTCCTGGCGCAGCGGAACAAAAATGCTGTCCTTATCCATACGCAGAGTATCCTGCAAAAGGGAGATAAAAGCATTTGTGTAAGTGATGATATCTTCATTTTTCTTCAGCTTGGCCATATATACAATACAGTTTAAGGTATTATAAATAAAATGGGGATTAATCTGAAGCATCAGACGATTGATTTCATTTTCCTTTTCCCTTCGCTCATAGGCTATAGATTCTTCCAGAAGTTGTCGGATATTAACTACCATCTCATTAAAGGTATCTCCCAGAAGCATGAACTCATCATCGCTTTTGATATCCAACTGAATATCTAAATTTCCATCAGCTACATCATTGGCGGCCTGAGTGAGAATCGCCACAGGTTTTGTGTAATGCCATACTACAAAATACAGACCTCCACACATAATAATGATCTGCAAAATGATAAAGAATACCAGCAGTTCCAGAATTGGCCTGATCTTATTTTCAATAAATTTTGAGGGAACTTCTGTTACCAGCATCCATCCATAAGACAGATTTTGTGTAGACAAAACCACATTGCCCTCTTTCAGGGTATAATTTTCTCCTCCATAAGACAGAATCTGATCATAGTTTTCAGACAGAATGGAGCCTGCCAGGATTTCCCCGTCTCCATTGTACAGCGTGATTCCCTCTGGGCTTCCACTTTTGGAATCGGCATGTAAAATGGATTCCAGATTGATATGCATTATAATGTAACCCAGTGTATTTTGCAGGTTTGCCAGATCTTTAAAGGAAATAATATAACTGATCACCTGTTCATGAGCCTGTCCCTGTTCATTGTAGTAATCATGGATTCTGGAATACCCCATACTTTCCTTTTTATCTTTCCACTGACTGAACCAATCAGATTGCTCCAGCTCATACAGATTTTCCGTATTGTTACTGGAATAACCAGTTCCATTTTCTGTGATAATCTGGATATCTTCACAGTAGGGCAGCATCATTACATAGGAGCTTAAGATGGTTCGCATCTCTTTTTTGCGCACAAGCTGTTCAAAATATGTACCTTCTTTTTCCATGCGTACGTTTTCCTGTACATCACTGGCAATGGCAATACTCTGTGCTGTCATCTTCAAGGTATCCTGTATGTAAGAAATGTGATCTGCACTTTGTTCCAACGCCTGTCTCTGATCCTGTATGATCTGATTTCGCAGTATCCTGGAGGAATACTGATACAGAATAATCCCAAAAACAATAAAGCAAATGGTAATCACTATTCCGAAAGTAATAGACAGCTTAAACAAAAATGATCTGTTTTTATGCCAGAAATTTGAAATTTTCTTTTTTATTTTATCCAAATCTTCTCTTTTCCTTTCCCACAAATTTTCCAGATAAATACACTCCATTTTTATAATATCTGTCTTCTACCGCATATTGCACAGTCCGGAGTGTACTTCTTCTTTATTTTATCTGTATCCACACAGAATCACAAGCAGGTTTTTCGAACAGAAAACTGATTTTCGCATTTTTATAATTGCAGGAATTCCCATCCGTTCATAAAAATACAAGACTGAAAAAAATTTTTCACCACATACTAAAAAGGAATCACAAACAAAAGAAAAGGATGTGGTGAATATGAACCGAAAGAAAAAATATAGAAGCTTTGTCCTACTCTGTCTTATTTTGGATCTGCTGGCCATGGTATTTCTGGGATATCGTTACCTGGACCGGAAAATCCCTGATGAAATACACGTTGACCGAAGCTTGGGACTGGATTTGTCCCAGCTTTCCCAAATGCCTTTTGTATCCTTTGAGGATGCCATCACAGTATCTGGCGAAGGAACTTATCAGCTGCCCTGCAAACTATTTGGAAAAATTCCTTTCAAGGAAATAAAGGTGACACCTTGTGAGACTGACAGCATTCTGGTAAGCGGCAGTACAGTAGGCATTTACATGGAAACAGCAGGAGTACTTGTGATCGACACCGGGGAAATCCGCTGCCAGGATGGAGAGGTCAAAGAGCCTGCACAAAATATCCTGAAGCCTGGTGATTATATTATTTCCTTTAATCAGCAGAAAATTTCCTGCAAACAGGATCTGATCGAGAATCTGGAAACCATAAACTCTGAAGCTGTGACTCTTCTGATAAAACGGGAAGACAAAGCAATTCCTGTTTCTCTTTCCCCTGTGCAGGATTCTTCTGGAAAATATAAGCTGGGAATCTGGGTCCGAGACGACACCCAGGGAATCGGTACACTTACCTATGTCACCCAATCTGGAAAATTTGGCGCTCTGGGCCATGGAATCAGTGATGTGGATACCGGAGATCTGCTTTCTATCAAGGGTGGAAATCTATACTGTGCCCAGATCCTGGGAGTGCAAAAAGGAGAAAAGGGAATTCCCGGAGAGCTTTCCGGGCTGATCCGCTATCGAAATGACAATGTGATCGGTACCATAAATGAAAACAGCAAAAATGGAATTTATGGAAAATATACAGAAAATTCCACAGACAGTGTGTTTCTAAAACAAATGCCTGTAGGTTATAAACAGGACCTGAAAATCGGTCCCGCTTCTGTTTTGTGTAATGTTGGAGATGGGGTAAAAGAATATGGTGCAGAGATTACCAGAATTGATATGAACCACGAAGACAATAATAAGAGCTTCGTGATCCGTATCACAGACCCTGAGCTTCTTGATGTCACAGGGGGCATTGTACAGGGCATGTCAGGCAGCCCGGTGCTGCAGAACGGCAAGGTAGTGGGCGCTGTAACCCACGTATTTGTCCAGGATGCCACCAGTGGATATGGGATATTTATTGAGAATATGCTGGAATGATTCGAATTTTATAGGAAACCTACGAAATTCGAACAACTTTCAGCAAACAAAGGACTTATAATAATGTTTAAATAAACTACAGGACTATGTCAAACTTATCAAATAATATTCCCATGAAAAGGAGAACCTGCCACAATATGAACACACAATTAAAAACAGCCCTTTTATTTCAGAATCACATGGTTTTACAGCGCCGAAAACCAATATGCATATGGGGGACTGGGCCCACTGGAAAACAAGTAAAAGTTACTTTTCGTAATATCACTGTCTCTACTCTCATAAAAAATGGAAACTGGATTGTCTGGCTTCCTTCAATGGAAGCAGGAATCGGTGATACCATGAACATTGCTTGTGAAAAAAGTATCATCACATTAAAAGAAATATCTGTTGGAGAAGTATGGCTGGCCGGTGGACAATCTAATATGGAATTTTTATTAAAGTATGATGTTGGATATACACAGGCTTTATCAGATGGCGAAAACAGTCAAATATATTTTTTTGATTATCCAGAAGTTTCTTATGAGGGACAACTGGCAAAACAAGATTATTCTTACGCTGGTTTCTGGCGTCCCTGCAAAGGCGAACATTTAAAATATTACAGTGCTGTTGCATACTATTTTGCACAAAAACTGCAAAAAAAATATCAGATTCCCATTGGAATTATCGGATGCAATTGGGGCGGAACAACCGCTTCCTGTTGGATGTCAAAAGAATTTTTAGAAAACACTCCAGGCAGTGTATGGCTGGATGAGTATGAAAATGAAATAAAAGCTTTGAATCTGACTGCATATGATAAGAACTTTGAACACTCTCCTTTTTCCTACGTACAGGATCCATGTATCCATCCAAATCCAATTAATGATCAATTGTTAACAGGCCTAACCAAAGAAGAAATGAGAAAAGCCATTCAATCTGACAGTTTTCAGCAGCCCCTTCCTGAAATAGGACCCAAAAGCCCCTGGCGTCCCTGTGGTTTATACCATTCCATGTTAAAGCAGATAGCACCTTACTCCATCTCCGGAGTAATCTGGTACCAAGGAGAATCGGATGATATCCATGCAGAGGTGTATGATTCTGTTCTAAGCCAGATGATTAAGTGTTGGAGGGCTCTCTGGAAAGAAGAACTTCCTTTTCTGCTTTGTCAGCTAGCCCCTCTGGGATTGTGGTTTCCCGGTTCCTATCATCGCTATTCTGAAATTCGACAGAAACAGGAACTTGTAGCCGACACCGTACCTCAAACATGGCTTACTACAACAGGAGATGCTGGATTAGAATGGGATATACATCCAAAAAATAAACGTCCCATTGGCGAGCGTCTTGCATTGCTGGCCATGGGACATATTTATCAAGAAAACATACTCTGTGATCCTCCAAGATGTACTGCCACAAGCATAAAAGATGGAAATTTATATCTCTTTTTTGACAACGTTGGGAATCACTTTCTTTTACACGGAAAAAATATCAATACTCTGACACTATTCTGCGATGGAAAAAAAGTGGATTATATATTCCGCCTCACACAGAACATAATTATACTGGAAAATCCTCGGATATGTCAGGCTCACACAGTAGAGATCCAGTTTGGCATCGGAAACTATTTCGAAATCAATCTCTATAACGAAGCTGAAATTCCGGTAAGGCCATTTAAAATAACGATACGCTGAAAACAGTTTCCACCTGAACTGCTGCTTTATTCAGCCTGCAGACCATAACGTTTTCAAATTCCGGTCTGACTACAATGAATTTCAATTCCATTTACAGGCTTTTAACAGCTCATCTTCCCTTTATAATCCTGTGCCAGCTTCTTCATTTCCCTGGCATTTTCCAGAACAGCTCCTGTGATCTGGGCACCGCCAAGAAGGCGGGCAAGCTCTTTTACCGAAGCCTCCTGATCCAGGGTATGTATCTGCGTGGTGGTCTCAGTACCCTCCACATGCTTTTCAATCTCGAAATGGGAATCTGCCATTGCCGCGATCTGAGGCAGATGGGTAATGCACAACACCTGATGGTGATGACCGATCACGGCCATTTTCTCGGAAACCTTCTGTGCAGTACGACCGCTGATACCGGTATCGATCTCATCAAAGATCAAAGTCTCGATCTGATCCCGGTCTGCCAGGATTGCCTTTAGCGCAAGCATGATTCTGGACAGCTCACCGCCGGATACGATTTTTCCAAGAGGCTTCAGACTCTCCCCGGGATTGGTGGAAATTTCATATTCGATCTCATCAAACCCATTTTCAGAAAAACTCTTTTTCTGCCGGAATGTAATGGCAAACTGCACATCCAGGAAATTCAGATCCTTCAGACCCTGGATCACCTTTTCTTCCAGCTGCCTGCTGTATTCTTTTCGAACTGCTGAAAGCCCCTTGCAGGCTTTTTCCAGTTCCTTCTGGGAAATGGCAAGTTCCTCCTTTGCCGCCTGGAAAATTTCTTCATATTTCTGAAGCTTATCCAGTTTCTCCTGCTGTTTTTTCTGGTAACTCAGAATTTCTTCTATTCTCTGTCCATATTTGGCTTTCAGACCATTGATCTGATCCAAACGGCGCTCTGTCTCATAAAAAACGGATTCGTCAAAGGTCATATCGTCCATATATGAGGACAGTTCTCTGTTAAAGTCATTTAACAGACCATCTACCTCCCCAAGGGTCTGGGAAAGAGATTCCAGCTGTTCATCGTACTCAGTCACCCTGGACAGTTCCCGAAGTGCCTCTCCCACAGCTTCCCCTGCTCCCTGGCCCTCATATCCGGTAAGGGAGTGGGCCATCTGCAGGGAATCTATGATCCTGCGCCCATTGGATAATTTTCGATACTGTTTTTCCAGTTCTTCGTCCTCCCCGGATACAAGAGCTGCCTTTTCAATCTCATTGATCTCAAATTCCAGGAAAGCCATCTCACGGTTCTTCTGCTCCTCATCCATGTCCAGCTCTTTTAGCCTGGCCTGACATTTCTTATATTCCTGATAAGCAGCTTTTACCAGTTCCTTTTCCGGAAGGATTTTTTCTCTTCCGTAGGCATCCAGAATTTCCAGCTGCTTTTCTTCATAAAGAAGGGACTGATGCTCATGCTGTCCGTGAATGTCCAGAAGACAGGCTGCGGCAGCTTTCATCTGTCCTACCGTGCTTGTCTCCCCATTTATCTTATTAATGCTCCTTCCATCCATGATTTTCCGGGACAGCAGTACCTGTCCGTCCTCCGGATAAATATCAAGGGCAGCAAGAGCCTCTTTTGCTTTCGTATTTTCCACCTGGAATAAAAGCTCTACCAGCGCATAGGAAGCATTTTCCCGGATCATACTTCTGGATGTCTTCCCTCCCAGGATCAATTGCATGGAACCAAGCAGGATGGATTTACCGGCACCGGTCTCACCGGTGAGGATATTCAGTCCCGGCCCAAATTCCACTTCAATTTCATCTATGAGTGCAAGGTTCTTCACATGTAAATGTACTAACAATGCATTCACCTCCGATTTAAAATGCCACTTAATTTCTCCATGACCCCTTCTGCAAGCTCTGAGCTTTTGCAGGCACATATAATAGTGTCATCTCCTGCAATACATCCCAGTATTTCAGGCCATTTTAAAGCATCAAGGGCAGTAGCCACCCCCATTGCCATTCCAATCACCGTCTTGATCACCACCAGATTCTGTCCCACATCAATGGATACCACGGCATCATTTAACACTCTGGTATACTGATCTCCCAGACGGGGCTGAGTATCCTGAAGGATCGCATAACGGGATTTTCCATCCTTTCCTGCTACCTTTGTCATTTTCAGGGCGCGGATATCCCGTGAAACTGTTGCCTGGGTCACCTTAAATCCTGCAGCATTCAGTCTTGCAGCAAGTTCTTCCTGTGTATCTATATCATACTTCTGGATCAGTTCAATAATCTTTTCATGTCTCGCTAACTTCACGTTAAAACCTCCCTGTACAGGTTCTGGCCTCCTGTCATACCCTTCTCAGCTGTCCCGCATCTTCTGACGCAGTACCTCTACAAAGCTCAGATGATTCAGTTTCAGTATCCTGGTCTTTACCTCTGCCTTGCGAATCACGATCCTATCCCCTGTAATCATGGAAATTTCCGAATCTCCGTCAAAGGAAGCCAGCCCTTTTTCATAGTCCTGATGGCGTCCCTCTCCCATTTCCACTGTGATCACATCCTCTGCCGGAAATACAATGCTTCTGCTGTTTAAGGTATGAGGTGCAATAGGCGTCATAATGGTCATTTCACCACTTGGAGACACAATAGGACCCCCTACAGACAGACTGTACCCGGTAGAACCAGTAGGGGTGGAAATAATGATCCCGTCAGCATTATAGGAATTCAGATATTCATCATTGACAAAGTTCTTAAATCTTACCACTCGAAGAGGACCTTCCCTGGCGATTACAATGTCATTCAGTGCAATATCCTCACCAATGATCTGATCACCACGGTACACCGTACCGGTGAGCATCATCCGTTCTTCCACCTCATAAATATCTGCAATCAGCTTATCCAGAGCCTGATACACAGATTGTCTGTCCACCTCTGCCAGATACCCCAGATTTCCAAGATTTACCCCCAGAAGAGGGATCTGGCTGCGCCTGTTATCCTTCGCAGCCTGAATATCCCTGGCAGCCTGAAGAAGAGTTCCATCCCCGCCAAGGACAATAACACACTGGGTTTCTTCCGGGATCTTTCTGGGATCTGTGTAATGAAATGGTCCTTCCTTTTGTCGCCCTGCAAGCTGAACTTCACACTCCCTGTTTCTTTTTTTCAGGTAATCCACTACTTTTCCGGTAAATTCCAGATTCTTATCTTTTTCGTTATTGGTTATAATGTAAAAATGATCCATAACATTTTCCTGTTTTACTGTCACAGCCCACCCTGCACCATGGTATTCAGATTCTTTGTGAACTGTAAGCTTTTATTTTGCTGCTGCCGATTTATCAAGGGCACCATGTGCCTGAGCCACAACCTCTTTTACATCCTCTTTCAGGCTGTCCGGCACCTGAGTATCCTCCGGTCTCTTTTTCAGATGGAGAAGATACTCGATATTTCCCTCCGGCCCTTTGATCGGGGAGAAAGACAGGTGGCATGGCTCCAGAGCAATACTCATGGCATAGTCTCTGACCTTCTCAATAACCTCTTCATGAACTGCAGGATCGCGGACAACACCTTTTTTCCCCACTTTTTCCCTGCCTGCCTCAAATTGTGGTTTGATCAGGCATACGATTTCTCCGTCCTCTGTAAGAAGATTTCTTACAGGAAGCAATACCTTGGTCAAAGAGATAAAGGACACATCAATGGAGGAAAATGCCGGTCTTTCTGCAATGTCCTCCGGTACCACATAGCGAATGTTTGTCTTTTCCATGCACACAACCCTGGGATCATTTCGAAGCTTCCAGTCCAGCTGGCCGTACCCTACATCGATAGAATACACCTTAATTCCGCCATTTTGCAGCATGCAGTCTGTAAAGCCTCCTGTGGAAGCGCCCACATCCATACACACTTTTCCCTCCAAGGACACATCAAACTGGTTCATGGCCTTTTCCAGCTTCAGTCCGCCGCGGCTCACATAAGGAAGAGTGTTTCCCCTCACTTCGATTGCCACAGTCTCTGCAAACATGGAACCGGCTTTATCCTCTTTTTGTCCATCCACATAAACCTGTCCGGACATAATATATGCTTTTGCTTTTTCACGGGAAGGTGCAAGGGCACGTTCCACAAGCATCATATCCAATCTTTTTTTCATCCTTTTTTATCCTTCAGATACTCTTCTATTTTTTTCAGTACGGAAGCCGCATCAAGTCCAATCTGGCTGCGCAGGCTTTTCACTTCACCCTGCGGTATAAACTGATCCGGAATTGCAGCAGACAGCACCCGGCATCCGGGATGATGCTCTTCCATATAGCTGCTCACATGCTCTCCATAACCACCGCTTCGCACGTTCTCCTCTATGGTTATAATCAGCTCATGATCTGCTGAAAGCAGATCCAGAAGCTCTGTATCCAGTGGTTTCACAAAACGGGCATTTACAAGAGTCACACTGATGTTTTCTGCTGCCTGAAGCTGCTGACAGATCTCAGCGCCAACCTCATACATACTTCCCACAGTGAGAACTGCGATCTTCGTTCCTTCCCTGTAGGAAATGATCTCACTTTTGCCTAAAATCACAGGCTGCAAGGGCTCCTCCTGGCTGCACACAGCAGCACTGCCCCTTGGATAGCGTATCGCCACCGGCCCCTCTGCGTGGATGGCAAATTTCAGCATTTTTTCCAGTTCCCGGTCACTGCGTGGTGCCATTACTGTCATTCCCGGCATCATATCAAGATAAGACAAATCGAAATTCCCCTGATGGGTCTCTCCGTCAGCGCCTACCAAACCGGCTCTGTCTATGGCAAAGATCACATGAAGATTCTGCATGCACACATCATGAAGCATCTGATCCACTGCACGCTGTAAAAAGGAAGAATAGATCGCCACCACAGGGATCATTCCTCCAAGAGCAAGTCCTGCTGCAAAAGACACGGCATGTTCTTCCGCAATTCCCACATCAAAAAAGCGCTCCGGATATTCCTGGGAAAATTTCTTCAGTCCAGTACCATCTGGCATGGCAGCTGTGATCGCCACCAGTTTTTTCTCTTTCTGGGCTTCCTTACACAGGGCATTTGAAAATACTTCGGTATAGGTTGGATCCTTCCTGGCTCCCAGGGTCTTGCCTGTTTTTACATCAAAAGGACTGATCCCGTGAAACAGATCCGGATTTCTTCTGGCAGGCTCATAGCCCCTTCCCTTTTCTGTGAGTACGTGAACTACAACCGGCCCTTTTACTCTCTTTGCCTCATTAAAAAGCCGCATCATCTGACGCATATTGTGTCCATCCACAGGCCCCAGATAAGTAAGTCCCATATTTTCAAAAAGCATCCCCGGAATAAAAAGCTGCTTGATGCTGCTCTTAGTCCTTCGCATGGCATCTACCATAGCGGTTCCCACATGGGGAATCTTTTTCACAGCCTTATTCACACTTATTTTCATTCCGGTATAGGCCTCAGCTGTTCGCAGGACGCTTAAATAATTGGACATTCCTCCTACATTTTTGGAGATAGACATATTGTTGTCATTAAGGACAATAATAAAATTGGTATCCAGCTCTGCCGCATTGTTCAGCGCTTCATATGCCATTCCACCGGTAAGAGCTCCATCTCCGATCACAGATACCACATGATATTTTTCTCCCATAAGATCCCTTGCCCGCACATAGCCCAGCCCTGCAGAGATGGAATTGGAGCTGTGTCCTGCATCAAAGGAATCACAGCTGCTCTCATTTCGCTTTGGAAAACCGCTGAGTCCCCCCTCTTTTCGCAGTACATCAAACTCATCCTTCCTGCCGGTAAGGATCTTGTGTGTATACGCCTGGTGTCCTACATCCCAGATCAGCTTATCTGAAGGAAAATCCAGCACATTATGCAGTGCCAGTGTAAGCTCTACCACACCAAGGTTTGAGGCCAGATGCCCTCCTGTCTTGCTGACGGATTCAATTAAAAAGCTTCGTATTTCATCTGCCAGCTGTGGAAACTGTGCCAGAGGAATCTTATGAATATCGTTGGGCTTTTTTATCTTATCCAGAATCATTTGTATCCTTCTTTCACTTCCTGCGTCCTACAAGCTCCTCTACCAGAGTCAGCAGGAATTCGTTTTTCTTATTCAATCCTTCCAGCAATTTCACTGCCTCACCGGACAGCTCTGTTACCTGGCTGAATGCTTTCTGGATTCCCATTAAAGTCACATACGTAGTCTTATGGTTCTTTTCGTCACTGTGTACAGGCTTACCAAGCTCCTCACTGGTGCTGGTCACATCCAGAATGTCATCCTGGATCTGGAATGCCAGCCCGATATCAGAAGCAGCCCTTTCCACTGTGGCGATTTCTTCTTCCGATGCACCGCCTAAAATGGCGCCGGTCACCATGGATGCTTCGATCAATGCAGAGGTCTTATTCTCGTAAATATAATCCAGCATTTCCCTGCTTACAGGCTTTCCGTCATTCTCCACATCTACACTCTGACCGCCAAGCATTCCATAAATTCCGGTCTTTTTTGCCATCACCTTCATAGCCTTTATCACCTGGGCAGGATCTCCCGGCAGATCAAATGCTGTAAGCATCACTTCATAGGCATAATTCAGAAGAGCCACTCCGCTTAAGACTCCCATTGCTTCTCCATAGACCTTGTGAGTAGTCAAACGCCCCCGCCTGTAATCATCATTGTCAAGGGCCGGAAGATCATCATGGACAAGGGAGTGGGTATGGATCATTTCCATAGCAGCCATAAAGGGATATACTCTCTTTTCGTCCCCGCCGAACATCCGGCAGGTCTCCAGGATCAGCATGGGGCGAAGGCGCTTCCCGCCAGCCAGCACACTGTAATTCATTGCCTGCGCCATTGTCTTCGCAAAGCCCTCTTCCTTGGGAAGGTATGCTTTAAGCTTTGCTTCGATTTCCTTGGTTTCTTTTTTTAATTCATCTTGAAAATTCACTTAATGTCCCATCCTCATTCATCTGCAGCATTTTCTTTTCTACAGTGTCAAGCTTGTCATTGCAGTACTTCAGAAGTTCCATGCCCTGTTTGTACAAGGTAAAAGAATCTTCAAGAGAAGTCTCACGGTCTTCCAGCCTGCCAGCCAGAAGGTCAAGTTCTGCAAAAGCCTCCTCCAGAGTCTTTTCTGCTTTTTTCTCATCAGCCATTGGAACGCTCCTCCTTCTTTGTATCCTGCACGACCGTTTCTATGGTTCCATCTGTCACATAAATCAGCAGACTATCCCCTTGTCTGACCTGAGAAACAGAGGTCACGGATTTTCCACCGGAATCGGATACATAAGAATAGCCCTGATTCAGCTTGCGAAGTGGGGAAAGTCCGTTAAACTGCTCCAGATAAAGGGACAGCCTGTGTCTTTTTTCTTTTATCTTCTGTTCCATGGCACCTTGCAGGCGCTCCTGCATCTGTACCACATACTGCTGCTGATCCCGAAGTCTGCTCTCCGGCTTCAGATACTGTAGCCTGATCCTGTATCCGGACAATCTGGCCCGATACAGCTCTATTTTGTTCCTGACAGCCTGTTCCATCCGCTCCCGATACATCGCCATGGAATCGAGAAAGCTTCTGCAATCAAAATATGCCAGCTCTGCGGCAGCTGATGGAGTCGGGGCACGCATATCAGCTACAAAATCCGCAATGGTAAAATCTGTCTCATGACCAACTGCTGAAATCACAGGAGTACGACACTCGAAAATCGCCCTGGCAACTGCCTCCTCATTAAAGGCCCAAAGTTCCTCTATAGAACCGCCTCCACGACCTACTATGATCACGTCCACACCAGCTGCATCCAGCATCCGGATTCCCTTTACAATACTGGCAGCGGCTCCTTCTCCCTGCACAAGAGCCGGGTAAAGTATTGTCTGGACAAAAGGATTTCTCCTGCCGGAAACATTGGCAATGTCCTTGATGGCAGCACCTGTGGGAGATGTGACAACACCTACCTTGTGCGCAAATTCCGGTATGGGCTGCTTGTATTCTTCTGCAAACATTCCCATATCCTCCAGTTCCTGCTTCAGTGCAAGATAACGCTCATAAAGGGCTCCGGCACCTTCCAGGGTGATCTCCTTTGCATAAAACTGGTAACAGCCATCTCGTTCATACACATCCACCCTGCCGCCTGCCACAACCTTATCCCCGTCCTTCATTCTGAAAGCAAGTCCTCTCCTGGAACCGGCAAACATGATACACTTTATGGTGCCAGTCTCATCCTTCAGGGAAAAATAGATATGTCCGCTGGAGTGATATTTACAGTTGGACACCTCACCTTTTATATAGATATTCTGTAAAAAATAGTCCTGGGTAAACATGTTTTTCACATAACGGTTTACCTGCCCTACAGAATAGACATTATTCATCCTTATTTGCCTGTGACTTCACATTGGAATTCACTACCACGATTGTCTTGGAAGGATCTTTTACTTTAAAACCGGACTTCGGTCTGGAAGCACCTTTCTCCTGGGGCTTCGCAGCTGGTTTTCTTACAGGTACCTTCTTATCCGGATTGGCGATCTTGCCAAGGATACCATTTACAAATGCACCGGACTCCTCAGATCCAAAGCACTTCGCCAGTTCTACTGCCTCATTGATGGCAACTCCTACCGGAACCTCTTCCTTCTCATATTCCAGCTCATATACAGCCAGACGAAGAACTGTGAGATCCACACGATTCATTCTTCCTGTTTTCCATCCCATACTGATATCATTGAGTTTCTGATCCAGTTCTCTGGTATGGTTCATAATATTCATATATTTATGGCTGATATAGTCCTTATCCTTCTCTTCCAGATTCTCTATATCACTGAAATAAAGAGCAAGCTGCTCCTCCATTTCCTTCTGTGAATTAAATTCGCTCATAAAAAGCAGCTTGAAAATGTGTTCTCTTTGTTCCCTTCTTCTCATATTTCCTCCTAATTTATCTCCACCTCGAAATGTCTGAGACAATCTGCCTAGAGCGTGTTTGAAAAATCATTCCAGCAATCTGCACGCCCCAAACCTCCTGTCCACAAATCACGCTTATGCAATGCATTCCCCACAATTTGCAGACATTATGAAAAAAAGGAAAGGGTTACTTTCCTTTTTCACTGTCCATATCCACACTGGCAATATGAATATTAACATCAGCAACTTCAAGTCCTGTCATATTCTCAATGGCTGACTTAACCTTCTCCTGAACCTTCTTGCTGGTCTCCAGGATATTCCTGCCGTACTCAATATTCAATGTCAGATCTACTGTTACAACTCCGTCAATGATCTCGATCTTAACTCCCTTGGAAAGGTTCTTCATTCCAAGCTTGCTTACCAGCTCATTGGTGATATTGCCGGCCATGGATGCCACTCCCTCTACCTCTGTAGCTGCCAGACCTGCGATAATGGATACCACCTCGTCTGCGATCTGTACTTCTCCAATGCCTTCCAGTTCCTGTATCTTATATGTTGTTCTCTTTTCTGCCATAAGAAAAACCTCCTGAGTGGTTTATTTGCTGCTGTTCACAGGTAACGCCTATTTTCCATTTAAGTACTCATATTATAACAAAATGCCTTAAAAATGAAAAGAGTTATTTGCTGAATTCTGTTAATATTAAATCCGGATTTCTGTCTTCTGTCATGCCCACACTCCAAGCATTGATAAACAGAAGCAGCGGATTGCCCTTCAGGTCTGTAACCTTCTTCATATCGGAGGTACCTACGATCTTGTCCACGCTGACCTCGTCTTTGTTTGCAATCCATCTGATATGCTCATAAGGCAGGTTCTCAAGGCGGATCTCCACATTGTACTCATTTTCCAGGCGGTATTTCAATACGTCAAACTGAAGCACACCTACAACTCCCACTATGATTTCTTCCATGTTGCCATATAGTTCCTGGAAGATCTGAATAGCACCCTCCTGGGCAATCTGATTGATTCCCTTTACAAACTGCTTTCTCTTCATGGTATCCAGTAATCTTACCCTTGCAAAATGCTCCGGTGCGAAAGTAGGGATTCCCTCAAAGGCAAATTTTTTTCCAGGGGTACAGATGGTATCTCCAATGGAAAAAATGCCCGGATCAAACACACCGATAATGTCTCCTGCATAGGCTTCTTCCACCACATGTCTGGATTCTGCCATCATCTGCTGAGGCTGAAGAAGTCGCATCTTCTTATCGCCCTGTACATGGTACACTTCCTGAGATGCATCAAACTTGCCGGAACAGATACGCATAAAAGCAATTCTGTCACGGTGAGCCTTATTCATATTTGCCTGGATCTTAAATACAAAAGCAGAAAAATCATCGCTCATAGGATCGATCAGACCACACTCTGCCATTCTTGGAAGCGGTGATGTGGTCATTTTCAGGAAATGCTCCAGGAAGGTCTCCACACCAAAGTTGGTAAGGGCAGATCCAAAAAATACCGGTGTCAGTTCACCCTTACTTACCATCTCCTGGTCAAACTCTGCACTTGCGCCATCCAGAAGTTCAATTTCCTCAAGAAGCTGCTCCTTCTGGTCTGCATCCATCACATCCAGTACGTGAGGATCATCCAGGGAAATCTCCTCAAAGCTTCCCTCCTTGGTACCCTTCTGGGTATCTGTGAAGGTAAGGATCTTATTGGTATTGCGGTCATAGACACCACGAAATTTCTTACCAGAACCGATTGGCCAGTTAATGGGACAGGTGGCGATTCCCAGCTCTTTTTCAATCTCATCCAGAAGATCAAAGGTGTCGTTGGCATCACGGTCCATTTTGTTGATGAAGGTAAAGATCGGAATGTGTCTCATAACACAGACCTTAAACAGCTTCCTGGTCTGTGCCTCCACACCCTTGGATCCGTCAATGACCATGACTGCGGAATCTGCTGCCATCAGTGTTCTGTAGGTATCCTCAGAGAAATCCTGATGACCCGGGGTATCCAGAATATTGATACAATATCCGTCATAATGAAACTGTAATACGGAAGAAGTAACGGAAATACCTCTTTCCTTCTCTATTTCCATCCAGTCTGATACTGCATGGCGGGCCGTTGCCTTTCCTTTTACGCTTCCGGCCAGATTAATGGCTCCGCCATACAGCAGGAATTTTTCGGTAAGAGTAGTCTTACCTGCATCCGGATGGGAAATAATGGCAAAGGTTCTTCTTTTTTCTATTTCTTTCGTATATTTCGACACGCTTAGCCTCCTATATATACTACGTAACTTACGATATTCACTTATTTCTTTGCAGCATTCCTATTCTAGTATATGGACAGCTTAACTGTCAAGGGGTATCATCATCGATATCTACAGATGTTTCCAGAGATGCATCTTTATTGGTCAACTCTTCCTCGCTGTTATTCAGCGGAGTGATCACAATATTCTCCGGTGCAATTCCTGTTTTCCGTTTCACAATGTCTTCAATCTGGGCTCTTTTTGCATCGCCCAGATCCTCCTGGGGTACTACCACATCTGCAGTCTCTCCGGTAAGGTTGACAATCACATTATCAAAGCCTTTTGCCTCAAGTAAAAGCTCTGCTGCTGCCTCTTTTTCTGTCAGATCCGTCATGGTCACCATGCTTCTCACAGCATCCTGCTTCTGGTCATCCCCAAGTTCCTGGTTGTTGATGATTGCCTGAAGGTCCGCTTTGTTCTGAGAGCGGATCTGCTCCCTGGAAAGCTTCGCCTGGGCAGCAAAATCTGATGCTGCTGTAAGTACGGCCTCTCCAGGTGTACTGGTAGTCTGATCCTGTACATCCGAAAGAGAGCTGTCTGCCCCGTTCTCATCCAGAAGGGCTGTTTCATCGGTAAGGTCATAATCCACATCTTCCAGGATACTGCTGCTGTCGGTACTGGTCTCCTTATCCTTAAAGCCAAGATCCACATCTGCAAAATTCAGATATCCGGCTGCCGCGATCAGCACTGCCAACGAAGTAATGATTACCTGGTTTCTTTTCAGAATCTTTTTCACTTTACCTCTCCTCATTTCATTTTCATTACTTTAATTTTATGGGCTTCAATCTGAAATAATGCCATAACTGCCTCCACAATATTCCGGGAAACCACAGAATTATCTGCTCCCTGGGCTGCGATCAGTACTCCTGTAACCACATTTTCTTTGGAACTGTAAAAGCTCTGGCTGTCTTTCTCTTCCCCGGTCATCACCATCACCTGAACCTTTCCTACCCCTTCCACCTGTGAAAGTACTTCCTCCAATCTGACTTCCAGACTGGTTTTTGTAAGTTTTTCTGTTTCCTGGGAGGTTATTCCCAGAACCCCCAGAGTACTTTCCGTTCCTTTTTTATCCGATACCGGAAGTGCGATCACGGTCATAAGGACTCCCAGAAGGAGAAGGATTCCCCACTGCCGGATCCCCATTTTCCCAAGCAAGGACTTCACAGTCTTCCCGACTGATTCCCCATTCTTCTTCAAGCGCATCCTTTATCCTCCTCTCCATTTCCGGATCCGGTGCCTGACTGAGCCATATCACTGTCTTTACCGCTCCCCCTTCTATATGTACTTTACACCCTTTTATTTCTATGCCTTTATTTTGCAAAAGCTGGCAGATATTTTGCTGGATTTCCTGTTCGCATCCCTTTTCCAGCCATTTTTCCTGAAGGTTTTCGATTTCCAGCTGGATTTTGCTCTGCTCTTCTTTCTCATAAATTTCCCGGAAGGAGGCTGTAAATTCCCTGCCTTTTCCAAGAATATCAAGAACTGGCGTAAGTAGCATTGTGATAAGCAATAGCCCCATAAATAACCGCACATAACGCTGATATTTTTCCGTAGGCACCAGATGAAGGATCATGGTCAGCAAAATATAAAAAACAGCAAGATATCGGATCCAGTTGTAGATTGCTTCTTTCATGATTCACCCCCGGACTGTAGCCATCAAAATCACAAAGGTCAGAATGCATAGAATCTCTGCAGTGAGCACAATACGCAGCAGCAGTGCACAACCCTCCCCCATAGTTTCCAGGCATCCCACGATCCTTTTGTCGGACACCGGCTGTGCCACTGCAGCCAGAAAGCGGTAAGAAACAGACAGAAGGCCATAATGAAGCATCGGCTGCACCCCGATAAAAACCACTGCGATCACAGCCACTGCTCCAAGACAGTTTTTCACCAGCACAGTTCCCGTCAGGATCAGTTCTGTCACTGCATTTACCGCATTTCCCACTGCTGGTATGGCACTAACCGTTTTTCCAAGGGCTGTCCTTCGCACTGCATCCATGGCCGGAGCCACAAGTCCCTGGACAGCCTGCAGTCCAAGAACTGCCCCCAGCATGGTCTTCAGTCCCCAGTTTATAAGCGTTTCCAGAAGTTCTGCCATTTTGCTCAGCATATCCTCCCTGGTAAGATTGTTCACCAGACACAAGAGAATGTACATGTTCGCACCTGGAAGCAAAAGGGTCAGAAGAACCCACTGCACCAGCCAGACCAAAAGCAGTACTCCTTGATAAAAAACAGCTGCACTGATTGTCCCGGAGGCGGCTGCAACTGCTGTAAAATAAGCCGGGGCAAGTCCTTTCATAAATTCTGTCATCCACCGAAGCTGTTTTTCCAGAGAATTTCCAAGTTCCTGATAGGCACTGATCAGAATTGTAAATAAAAGCAGATAGATCATATAAAAACAAACATCCCCGATCTGCCCGTTTTCAAATACCTCCGCAAAATTAGAAAAAATAGCAGCCACCAGTACCAGAAACAAAATCCTGAAAAAGGTCTGTTTTTCCCCTTCAATGCGGCTGAAAAAAAGGCCATGCAGAAATTCCCGCACCGCCTCTTCTGAAAGGACCTGTTTTCCCTCTGTCATTTCTTTCACTGCTTTTTCCAGCGAAAAGCTCTCTTTTCCAAGTGCTTCATCCAGAAGCTGCTGCACCTGTTCAAAAGACATTTCATCCACAAGATCCCCTGTAATATCATAGGATAAACCCGAAGTATCCTCGTAAAAAGTGTCCCCCTTCTTTTCCTGTGCCTGAGCCAGAACGCTCTCTTTTCCAAATAAAAGCCACATCAGCAGCAGAAAAAAAAGAAATCCTGTTTTTCCCTTTCCTCTCATATCATAAAATCCTGTATAGTTTCCAGAAGAGCAAGCAGCACCGGCATGCTCAGAATCATCACCGAAAGCTTACAGAACAGCTCGATCTGTGCCGCTGTGGTACCATAGCCTGCATCTTTACAGATTCCAGATGCAAATTGTCCGATATAAGTAATCCCTACCATCCGGATCAGAGTAGAAACATACCCTGATTCTGAAGGCAGCATGTCCTGTATCCTTCCCATTGTCTCAAAGAGATAAGCCACCTTCCCCACTGCCAGTCCCATGATCACCAGACCGATTCCCATGGTAATAAAACAGGCGTATTCCGGTCTGGTTCCTTTCATCAGAAAACCAAGCATCACACCGCATACGCCTAACAGAGAAATCTTTGCAATATCCATACCCTTCCCTCTCTATTCAGAGTTCAAACAGTTTTTTGATACTGTCAAATAATTCATATATATATGGAACGATCCAGAACAACACCACCAGAAGACCGGCAAGACTTACCAGAAAGGCCTGTTCTTCCCTGCCACTGTGTTTCAGGATCTGAGACAGGATGGAAACCAGGATCCCCACTGCGGCAATTTTGAAAATAATACTGACTTCCAACCGTCTCTCCCTTCCTCCTGACAGAATTGTCCATATTCTTTCAAACAAGCTTTGCCATCTGTGGCAAAACAGCCCTACAGTCTGCAAGCTTACCACATCAGCACTGCCAGAAAAATACCTCCGAGAATTCCAAGACTTCGATATACCTTTTTCTTTTCCGGCGCTTTTTTTCGAAGCAGCACCAGTTTTTCTGTCATTTCCTCTTCCAGAAGTGTAAGCTGCCCCAGCTGCATCTTTTTATCCAGATATCCCAGGCATCCTCCAAGAGACAAAAAGCAGTTTCTATCCTCCTCACTGAGCCTGTCAAGAGGCAGCTCCCTCATGGCACATTCCTGAAAAAAATCCCCAAAAGAGCAGCCGTTTTTTTTCTTCATGCTCTGCACCAATTGTTCAAAAAATGCCCGGTATTCCCCGGACATTTTATCAGCCACTGCCAGGAAAGCATCCTCCAGGGAAGCTCCTGTACAGCGGATTTCTCCTTTTAGTAAAGAAAGGATCCGAATCAGACTTTCCAGAATTTTCACCTTTTCTGTGAGTTCCAGACTTTTACAAAGTCCCATTCCCATTGCGGATAAGATGATAAGAAAAATACCTGTCAACTTCAGCATGGCATTCCATTTCTGTCATAAATTCCCTGCACCACTCCTGCATGTTCTCCCCGATCCAGGAAAATATAACGTTCAAATACTCTCTGACGCACCATTTTCTCAAAAAGAGGCTGATGGATCACATCCTCCAGGGAACTGCCGTGAGCTGTCGCGATCACTTTACAGCCACTGTGGATCACAGATTCCATTGCTTTAAAATCTTCTTCCCTTCCAAGTTCATCTACAGCCACCACAGAAGGCGCCATAGAACGGATCAGCATCTCCATTCCCTCTGCTTTCGGGCAGCCATCCAGCACGTCTGTGCGCATTCCCAGATCATTCTGGGGAACGCCCTGATAACAGCCGGCAAGCTCACTTCGCTCATCCACTACTCCTACCGTCAGTCCGGGAAGTTTCTCTTTCCCATTACTTAGCTGACGTATAATGTCACGGAGCAAGGTGGTCTTTCCCCCTCTTGGCGGGGAAACGATCAAGGTGTGAGCTACCCAGTTATTCCGCCTGATATAGGGCATCACTGAATCTGCACAGCCAACCACCTGATGAGCCAGTCTCACATTGATGCAGGAAATATATTTCATTCCCCTGATCTCGTTTCCATCCAGGATCACCTTTCCGGTGACGCCCACCCGATGTCCGCCCTGAACGCTTAAAAAGCCCTGGCGAAGTTCATTCTCATAAGAATACAGAGAGTATCCGCTTATATACTCCATGGTTTCCTTCAGGTCTTCCCTGGTGACCACATACTGTCCTTCCTTGTCTGTGAGAAATCCCTCTCCTCCGTCATAGGTATAAAACAGTGGTCGCCCTACTCTCAGGCGTATTTCATATATTTTATCATAATCAAGTTCCGCATCCATCAACAGTCTGCGGATATTCCCCGCAAACAGGTTCTGAATCTGCTCTGCTTCTATCTTGTATCACCTCTCAATTTTAATATATGTGGACAATCTCTGATTCATGACCGAAAACCGAAGCCTTTTTCATTCGCTCTTCTGATATTCATCCATCCTGGGAAGACTCAGCTTCAGAACTCTGTCCACGATATTCACAGATGCTGCACTGTATGCGTAGGCTGCAGATTCAAACAGTACATAGAGGTCATCTCCATCTACAAAAATCTGCTCGATTCGCTCAGGAAAACGGTAACTGACAGCGGAATTTTCATCTACGTAAAGACGCTTATCAGATTTTTCATAGAATACTACCCTGGATGGCAGGATTCCAAATGAATGGGATAAAAGCAATTTATCATTATAAAAAGCCATACCCTGAGCCTGTTCGGAAATGGTGGAATATTCAAGAGGCACTGCCATCTCAAAATTCATCTCCAGCCCTTCATCCATGGTGTTGATCAGTTTTCCTTTGTCGTCCACTGCATAGCGCGCGATGGCACTTTCTGTATATTTTGTAAAACAGCCCACGTACAGACAGCCTTCGTAAAATGTCATAAAAGAATCTCTTACGATTCCATACAGGCTTGCCACCTGATTGGTGACAATGGGACGGGGATTTTCATCATAATTGTAATTCTCAATATTCTCCATAGTCAGGCTGACCGCCTGGGCAAGCTCCTGGGTATTGGAGGAATACCACAGGATCTGATGTTCACTGTCGTAAGCCAGACCGCCTACATGAGGCTGCCCGGGCAAAATGATTTCTTTTATAAATCTATGTGATTCTTTGTTGATCATATAGATCACAGAATTGTGCTTTTTTGCATGGCAATAGGCACTGATAAAAACATAATCCTCTGTAACCGCCAGCCCCTGAGGTGTCATTGTAGTACACATGGCCGGTGTATCACCTTCACTGGTAAGGAAGGTTCTGGTAGATTTCAGCCCGGGAATGATATAGGTTCCATATTCCCGCTCCTTTTTGTGGTCTTCGAAGGCAAATGCCATCAGCTCCTCTTTCTGGGAGAGCATCTGGATCTGTCCTCTTAAGGTATAATAGGCCGCCTCCTGATTGGTAACTTTTCTTTTTGTGGGAGGCTCATTTCTTCCCCTGTATATAAAGGCATAGGCCAGGTAAGAACCCACAAGGACCAGGACCATAAGCAGGATCCTGAACCAGAAAATGCGGTTTCTCCATTTCTTTCTTTTTGTCATTGTTCTTCACTGCTTCCGCAATTGTCTCTGTTTCCATGTATCCTTTTGTTCTTTTAATTTCGAACAACATTTCCCATTATACTTTATATTTTCCATGTTTACAAGAGGGACTGTGAATTCCCCTCACAGTCCCTCTACAATCCGGTTTCCTCCAGAAATCTGGATGGATCTCTCTCTTTTTCATACTGGCGCCTTACATAGCACAGCATCAGCTCTTTTTTTGCCCTCGTCATCCCCACATAAAAAAGTCTTCGTTCCTCTTCCAGGGCTTCTGCCAAAACTGCTTTCCGATAAGGAATGCTGCCCTCATTTACATTCATAATGTAAACTTTATCGTATTCCAGACCCTTTACTGCATGGAGCGTGGACACAACCACACCTTCCCTTTTGTTTTCCTGTTTTTTTGCCTGCTCTGCCAGCTTTTTGGTATATTCTTCTATGTAGGCCTGCCACTCATCCAGGCTTTTCATTCCTTTTGCGCTTTCCTGGATCCGGTCCAATACCTCAAGAAGCTCCTCCGGTCGTATCCTGCGGTACTGGGCATACTCCATCAGATACTCTTCATACCCCATACCTTTCCGGATAAAATTCACAGCTGCATAGGGTGCTAATGCAGCCAGGATACGAAGATGCGTCTCCAGAGTGGTAATACGATCACACATCCAGTCTTTTTCCTTATAGAATTCCCGCAATGCATCAAAAGATACCACTGAAGAATTCAAGGCATCTCTTGCGATATAGCGATTTGGCCGGTTCATGATCTCCAGAAATGTTTTCCTTGTCCTGTCTCCGGCTGCCATTTTCATATATGCCATCAGATTTCTGCAGATCCAGTGGCGAAAAAGATTGGGGAGCTGTTCTTTCATGGTAAAGGGGATCTGGTACTCCATCAGCGCCCCCACAAGGCCCTCTGCCTCTTGATTGGTGCGAAACAAAATTGCCGTATCTTCCAGTGCTTCCCCCGCTTCCAGCCTTTTTTTCAAAAATGAAGCGGCCTTTATATATTCTTCTCTTGGATTGTCAAATTCCAGAAGCTTCACAGGCTTTCCCTGCTCATTTGGTGTGGAAAGCTTTTTCTGAAAACGTTTCCTGTTACAGTCGATCACATTTATAGCTGCCTGTAAAACACTTTTGGTACAGCGGTAATTGATATTTAAAAGCACGGTCTCTGCTTTTGGATAATCTCTGGTAAAATTCAGCATGATCTCCGGCTTTGCCCCACGGAAATGATAGATGGACTGATCATCATCCCCTACAATAAACAGATTATCTGCCGGTTTTGCCAGCATTCTCACAATATCATATTGAAGGTGATTGATGTCCTGAAACTCATCTACCATGATATACTGGAATTTTCTCTGCCACGCTGCCAGAATATCCTTCCGCTTTTCAAAAAGCTCATAGCACCACAGCAGCATATCGTCAAAGTCCAGCTTCCGTCTCTGACGCAGGGTTTTCTGATACCCATTGTAAATCTGGCGGAATATCTCATCCGGACAGCTGGAAGAATAATAGTGTTCCAGAGAAATCCGGTTTCCTTTTACCACACTGATCTCTTTTGCCACATCCTCCTGGAAATCTCCTTCCTGAGCCAGCTCCTGCCCAAATTCCAGAGTCATTTCTTTCAAAATGGAATATTTTTCTTCCTCTGACAAAATGTTCCCTGCCCCAAGCCCATAGGCCTGCTTCAGGATTCCATAAAACACGCCATGAAAAGTCCCAAAGGTAACAGCTGTAGAAGTCTGTCCTGTAAACTTCAGGAAACGTTCCTTCATTTCCTTTGCAGCTGCCCTGGAAAAAGTCACAACAAGAACAGAGGACGCAGGTATCTTCCCCTCACCAGTCATATATGCAGTTCTTTCCACGATCACTGAGGTTTTCCCCGAACCGGGGCCTGCCAGAACCATCATAGGTCCTGACAGGTGGGCGATTGCCCTTAATTGAGATGGATTTTTCTTCATTACAGATTTTCAAGCTTCTCGATAGCTGCTTTCACACGGCGGATGGTCTCATCCTTACCGATGATCTCCATGATCTCTGTAGCCCCGGCAGGTGTCATCTGCTTGCCGGAAACAGCGGTACGAAGGGGCCACATCACATAGCCGTTCTTATAGCCTTTTTCTTTCACAAATGCACTTAAAGAAGCAAACAGCGGATCATTGGTATAATCCTCCTGAGCCTCCAGTAACGGAAGTACCTCTTTCAGAACAGCAAGAGAAGTCTCCTCGTTGGTTTTCATTTTCTTATGACAGTACATGGACGCATCGTACTGCGGAACCTCCTGAAAGAAATCAATCAGTGCCGGGATATCCGGGAAAGTTTCAATTCTGGTCTGAACCATTCCAGCGATCTTCCTGAAGTTGAAATCTCCCTTCAGAACCTCTTTCATGTATGGAAGGGCTTTCTCATAGAATACTTCCGGATCCATTTTCTTAATGTACTCACCATTCATCCAGCGAAGCTTATTGATATCAAATACAGCCGGAGACTTGTTGATATGGTGATAATCAAATTTCTCAACCAGCTCCGGAAGACTGAAGATCTCATTATTATCTGCCGGACTCCATCCAAGAAGTGCAACGTAGTTCACAATTGCCTCTGAAACAAATCCCTGGTCCAGAAGATCCTCATAAGAGGAATGTCCGGAACGCTTGGACAGCTTGGCATGGGTTTCATCTGTGATCAGCGGACAATGTACATATACCGGGATTTCCCAGCCAAAAGCCTCATAAATACGGTTATATTTCGGAGAAGAAGAAAGATACTCATTTCCTCTTACCACGTGGGTGATTCCCATAAGATGGTCATCTACAACGTTTGCAAAATTGTAGGTAGGATATCCGTCAGATTTGATCAGGATCAGATCCTCCAGTTCCTCATTATTCACTGTGATGTCTCCGTAGATCACATCATGGAACGTAGTAGTTCCCTCTGTAGGCATGTTAAAGCGGATAACATGAGGCTCACCTGCCTCAAGACGGCGCTGTACCTCTTCCTTGGAAAGTCTCAGACAACGCTTGTCATAGATGGAAATTTCCTTACCTGCGACCACACGCTTCATACTCTCCAGTTCTTCCTTCTGGCAGAAGCAGTAATAAGCATCTCCCTGCTCTACAAGCTGCTTTGCATATTTCAGGTAGATTCCCTGAGCCTGGCGCTCACTCTGTACGTACGGGCCATATCCTCCGTCCTTGTCTGGTCCCTCATCATGAAGAAGGCCAGTCTTCTCCATAGTACGGTAAATAATATCAACTGCACCCTCTACATAACGCTCCTGGTCTGTATCCTCAATACGGAGAATAAAATCTCCACCCTCATGCTTGGTAATAAGATATGCGTATAACGCAGTACGTAAGTTTCCAACATGCATTCTGCCAGTAGGGCTTGGTGCAAATCTGGTTCTGATCTTTGTCATTTCTTCTCTATTCTCCCTGTTTCTTATTTCTTATCTTCTGCTGTCTTTTCGTACAGCTGTCTTTTCACATTATATACCTAATCCATTCAAAATGTCCATAGAAAAAAATCCCCCTGTAACCAGAGTATATCCCGATCTGTTACTCTGCGAATATGCCAAAAATCGGACTGTACACATCGCAAAAATAACTTTACAGACAAAAACTCCGGTCTCAGGGAGATCAATGGCACAATCACAATTATGCATCAATTCCTTTGTCTCTGAGATAATCGATGACATCACCAACAGTATTCAGCTCTGTAAGCTCCTCTGCCGGAATCTCGATATTGTACTCATCTTCCAGTGCCATAACAAGCTCGAAGAGATCAAGGGAATCTGCTCCCAGGTCATCCTTAAATGAAGTATCTGCTGTAATTGTCTCTGCATCGCAGTTAAGCTGCTCTGCGATCATCTCGCTCATCTTTTCTAACATTGCTCATTCTCCTTTAAATAAAATATCTCCAAACCGGCTTCCAAGCGCCGTATGTCATACACTGCGGAAAGTATATAATCTGATGGCTCATTTGTCAAGAGAATTATATACACAATCCACTATTTACATGATAAAATCGGGTTCCTGAAGTTTGATCTGGTGGGATACACTAAGCGCCAGTCCCATTTCGGCCATAAGGAACAGTACCGCCGTACCACCGTAGCTGACAAATGGCAGGGTAACACCTGTATTAGGCATGATATTCAAAACAACCGCCACATTCATGATCACCTGCAGGGCAATGTGGATAAACACTCCGCTTACCAGCAAAGACCCAAACATATCCGGTGCATTCTGTGCGATAAAATACAGCCTGTAAAGCAGATAAGCAAATAATGCCAGCACCATGATCGCACCGAAAATCCCTAGTTCCTCGCAGATAATGGAAAAGATCATATCGTTCTGTGCTTCCGGTACACTGCCAAGCTTCTGTATACTGTTTCCAAGTCCTCTTCCAAAAAATCCTCCGGATCCGATGGCATACAAAGCCTGCAGGGTCTGATATCCATCTCCTTTGGCATAATTCTCCGGATGAAGCCATACCTGGATTCTCCTGATACGGAAATTGGAGCTTGGCTCCAAATTGGAAAAGTAGAGCACCAGCACAACCACCAGAACAACCACAACGATCGCGCCTATCACAAAGGGCTTGGTCTTGGGATGTGCGATAAACACCATTCCAACTGTGATTCCCAAAATGATCATGGCTGTACTCAGGTTATCTGTAAAGAAATAGGCCAGAGCCGCCTGCATCCCTCCTGCTCCGAACAGCATGGCAGTGGCTTTCAGGGTCCGTATCTTTTTTCCCATCTTGACGATCATGTAAGACATACAGACAATAACGGCAATCTTGGCTACCTCAGCAGGCTGAAACCGAATTCCCAGCTTCAGCCATCTTCTGGCACCATGGGATTCCGAGCCAAGAGGTGTCTGTACCAGGATCATCAGAACTGCGGAGACAATATAGATCAGCTTTGGAATTTTCTGAAGGATATGGTAGTCAAAGAACCAGGACGCTGCAAGCGCCACTACAAGCCAGGCTACACTGTAGACCGCCTGCTTCTTAAAGTAGTACATATCATCCCCTTCACTGATCTGTGCCATATATGAGCTTGTGCTGTACAGCATGATCAGTCCAAAACATATGATCAGAATGATAACAGCTACAAGATTATAATCATAATAATACAGCTTTTTCTTTTTTCTTTTTGTTTTTTCTCTTGCTTTTTTCTTCTGGTAGGAGACATTTCCAGATGTCTTTTTTACACTGTCCAAGGTATCACCTGTTTCCTGATATGTGTTCCGACAGTTCAAACTATATGAGATTAACTGCAGGCTGCATGCCACTTTGCAGTATATTTCTCCCGGATTTTCCCATACAGTTCACCATGCCGGATTATTTTTTATGTTTGTGGTAGTCACATTATAGCAGAGTCCTTTTTTATAAGCAAGGGTATATGGAAAAGCCGGGACAGATATCCTGCCCCGGCCCTCATAGTTTCTTCTGTTCCTGTTACAGCTTTTTATCTATCCTCGCTGTCAGAATCAATTCCTTCTGTCTCAATGATGAACTTCACATTGCCCTTCATAGAATCTTCTTTTCCTGTGAATGTGGTATAAGTAGCATCATCAGACTGGATTGCTTCCAGACGATCCAGAATACTCTGGAAATCATCTTCGAAAGTATCTGTCAGTTTCTTGATGCCCTCATCGTAGAATTCCTTCTCACCATCCTTGAGGTCTTTTGCTCCGTCTTTTAACTTCTTAGCTCCGTCTTTCAGATCCTTGGCTCCATTGTCCAGATCCTTTGCTCCATCTTTCAGATCCTTGGTTCCATCTTTCAGTGTAGCAACTCCATCTTTCAGATCCTTGGCTCCATTTCTCAGATCTTTTGCTCCATCTTTCAGCTCTTTAGTTCCATCCTTCAGGTCTTTGGTTCCACTTACGAGAGTAGTTGTACCATTCTTCAGATCACGGGTACCATTGTTTACACTGTTTGCTCCGCTTCTAAGCTGAGATGCTCCGCTTCTTAGATCTGCGGCTCCACTCTTCAGCTGTGCGATACCTGCTTTCACCTGTCCGCTTGCTGCTACAAGAGTTCCGGCTCCGCTAACCAGATCTTTGGTTCCTGCTGCCAGCTGGCTTGCTCCGCTGTTCAGGTCTGCACTATTTGAAGTAAGCTGGCTTGCTCCACCTGTCAATGCGCCGCTGTTTGCTGCAAGCTCTCCTACACCTGCTGCCAGCTGGCCTGTAGCCTTGCTGATATCATTTACACCGCTGTTGATCTCTGTCTTGGCAGCCATCACTGCATTGGCACCAGTTGTCAAAGCTGTTGCATTGGCATTCTTCGTACCCTGAAGCTGTGTAATGCCATCTGTAAGGGCTTTCTCATAGCCTTCCAGAGTCTGTGCGCCTTTGATCAGCTTCTGTGTTGTCTTCTCATCTGTCAGCTGTGCATAGCCATCTTTCAGATTTTTGTTCTGGGTATTCATCTCTTCGACGGATTTATTCATTGTGGCAACCTGATTCTTCAATGTGGAAAGATCTTTCAGGCTGGCTGCAAGACCGGCAAAACTCTTTAATTTTTCTGCCACGGTATCACTGAATGTACTTAATTCGCCTGCATTTTCATTTAATTCTTTGCCGTTATCCCCGGAAGTACTAAGAACGCCTAAAGTACCGGCTACAGTCTGTGCAGAGGTATTTGCAGTAGATGCATCTGTTTTAAGAGTTCCTACTGTCTTATTTGCATCTTCAATACTGTTCTTCACACCCTCTGCCGCTGCATTAATATCACTGCCTAACTGAGTGCCAGAGGTTCTCATATCCGCTGCGATTCCATTCAGTGCAGACTGAACCGTTGTATTCACTTCTGTAGTAACTGCCTGCTGAGCCTGTGCTTCTACTCCACTGAGGCTTCCCTGTGCAGCAGCCACGCTACCGCTGGCGGCATTCATCTGTTCCAGGGCACTGGCCTTCGCATTGGCAATCGCGCTACTGATAGCAGCACTCTGTTCCTCATCCAATCCTGAAAGATCAATACTATCCAATGCATTCAGTGCACCAATTGCATTCTGAACACTTCCAGCTGCAGCATCCATGTAACCAGATACCTCAGCTGTGGAAACACCGGCTGACTGTGTGGAAACACTCGTCTGTACACTTCCAGCTACATCTTCGATCTTCTTTGCATAATCGTTCATTGTGCTGCTTACACTGTCACCTTTTCCATCAAGCGCATTAGCTGCTGTGGAGATTGCCGAAACACTTGTCTCTACATTACCGGCATCTGTATTTGCCTGAGCGGTCTGTCCTGCCAGAGCAGAAGCAGCACTTGCAGTTCCATCAACTGCCTTCAGATAATTCATTACACCATTTGCAAATGCCTTGACACTGGTTACATAGGTGTTCAAATCATTCAGAGTATTTTCATCCAGGCCTTCTGCCTTTTTCGCAAGCTCACCAAGCTTATCTGCTGCTTTTGTGATCTGATCCGCTGCGTCATCAATTCCGGCTACCATTTTCTGAAGTCCATCTGCCAGAGTCAGTACACCGTTTACATAGCTCTCTGTGCCCTTTGCAAGGTCTGTGGTTCCTGAAATATATGCTGGAAGGCTGTCTGTAAGCTTGGTAGCACCTGCTACATATTTCACAACATTGGATGCCAGGGAGTCAGCGCCTCCAATATAGGTGTCAAGGCCTTTTTTCAGCTTGTTCACTCCGGTATTATACTCGCCCATCTTACCATTGAGAACATTCACACCGTTCGTATAACTCTGGATACCAGATGCCAGGGAAGCCACACCGTTTGTATACTTCTTCACACCACTCTTCAGGGAATTGGCTCCGCTGTTCAGCTGGGATGCACCGGTCTTGGCACTTGCAACTCCTGCATCAAATTCATTATAGCTGGAAGCCAGTGTGCTGGTTCCGCTGTAAAGAGTTCTGGTTCCGTCATACAGTGTCTTTGTTCCACTGTAAAGAGAATTGGTTCCACTGTAAAGCTGGGATGCACCGGAATTCAGATCCTTGGCTCCATTATATAAAGTCTTGGCTCCATCATCCACCTGTTTGGTTCCATCGTACAAAGTACCGGTTCCATCATATAAAGTCTTGGTTCCATCAGCAAGCTCTTTGGCTCCGTCGTCCAGATCCTTGGTTCCATCATATAAGGTCTTGGTTCCATCCTTCAGATCCTTAGTTCCATCGTACAGATCTTTCGTTCCATCATACAGATCCTTGGAACCATCTACCAGCTTCACAGCTGCATCGTCCAGCTCATCCAGGGAATCTTGCAGGTCATCCAGACTGTCCATATCGTCCAGATCCAGGCTGCTAAGAAGATCTGTCACTGCCATTGTAAAGGTATTTCCCATGGAGCAGTCTGTAACATCAGCTTCCATTGTGAAGCTCTCCGGAATGTCAATCTTATCGGAAAGATCATCAGACAGATCCAGGCTGTCCTTCAATCCCGGAATTGCAACTCCCACTACCATTTCCTTATCTCCATCAGAGATTACCTTTCCATTATCTATGGTAACATTGGAAAAATGATCAGAAGAAAGGATCATACCGGTTACCATAACAAATGGAGAATAAACTTCCACATTTTTCTTATCTACTTTAACGGTTTTCTTAGAATTGTTGGTATAGGTAACTTCCATACGAAGATGTCCACTTTTGCCAGCCAACTCATCTGGTGTGATTTCCTGGTCATCCAGATAATACTTGATCTTCATATTTACAGGAAGCTCTTTATCTGTGGTTCCCTGATAATAAATATCACTGCTGTCTGTATTCCAGGTTACGTTCTCTCCGTCCTGGGTAAAGGTCTCATCCCCTTTGACATTTTTGATGTCATTCAGGTCAGATACATCTGACACCTCGCCATCAGCAGCCCCGGAATTCTTCAGCCAGTCGGATACGGTAATGTCCTTCACATCACCCTCTGCGGTGGCATTTACATATACGGTTTCTTCCTTGGATACCGCATTCTCTGCTTCCTGTGCTGCAGCAATAACCGGTGTAGTTCCAAGAACGGCAGCCATTCCGGCAGCCATGGTAACATTCAGGATTTTTTTATTTCGATTCATTTTGACACAACTCCTTATCATTCATTGGTCTCTTATGTATTTTTACTTGTGACTATTAGTCATTTCTTAACCTATGAAAGTTATACAACAAAACTGACCGTTAGTCAATATCTGTTTTTTATCCAATTCTTTTGCCATTTTGATATTGACTTTTGGTCATTTTTGATTAAAATAAGAGACAAACTACCGTATGACAGTATGATTTCAGGAGGAACAGGTATGGGGAAGCTGGAGTTAAATAAGAAAAAGAAGAAAAATGCTCTATATAATACAGCCTTTGAGCTTTTTACCACCAAAGGGCTGGCCAAGACCACTATTTCTGATATTGTTGAAAATGCAGGCGTGGCTAAAGGAACCTTCTACCTGTATTTTAAAGATAAATATGATATTCGAAACAAGCTCATCTCACACAAAGCAGGCGAGCTTTTTTCCCAGGCACATGAAGCACTGGAAGCAGCCGGCATCACCGGATTTTCCCAGCAGCTTCACTTCCTGGTAGATCATATTCTGGATAAACTGCAGACCCAGAGCAGCCTTCTTGGATTTATCTCCAAGAATCTCTCCTGGGGTGTATTCAAAGACGCTTTTCAGGAACAGGCAGATGACGACGATTATCAGCTTTATCAGGAATATCTGGATCTGATCCAGCAGTCTGATACCAGCTATGACTCCCCTGAGCTGATGCTTTTTACCATTATTGAACTGATCAGCTCCACCAGCTACAGCTGTATCCTTTACTCCCAGCCAGTCAGTCTGGATGAGTACCGTCCGTATCTTCACAGAACGATAGACTGTATTTTGCAGGCTTTTTCCTGCCCTGCTGAAGAATGATTTTTATAATTTCTCCAGTTTTACCCGAAAAGAGATCATTCTGGGCGTATCCATATTGTCAAACTGGATGCTGTACGCATTTTTCTTTGGATCGGCCTCCACAATTGTCCCGGTACCAAAGATTTTGTGCCGGATTCTCTGCCCGGACTGATACACATCGCTTTTTTCACCCTGTAAAAGATAGCGGCTGCTTAACTGAATATATTCCCTCGCTTCTTTTATCAGGCTTTCTTCCGGCAGATTCACATGTTCTATAAAAGACGGATCGATGTCCAGAATAAACCTGGAAGGATATCTTGGAGAACCATCCAGATTCCTGCCTCTGGCTTCTGAAAGATACAGTCCCTTTCTGGCTCTTGTCATTGCCACAAATGCCAGACGGCGCTCTTCCTCCATTCCCTCTCTCGTCCTTGTCCGCCTCGAGGGAAAAATCCCCTCATTCATTCCGCAAAGAAAAACATAGGGAAATTCCAGACCTTTTGCTGTATGGATAGTCATAAGCTTTACCTTATCTGAAGTACTTTCCGCATCACTGTTGGAAAACAGTGCAATATGGGTCAGATAATGTTCCAGTGTAACCTCTTCTCCGCAGGTAGTTTCGTACTCATAGACTGACTGCTTCAGCTCTGCCAGATTATCCAGACGTTCCTGACTTCCCTCTGTACGCAGCATTTTTTCATAGCCGGACACATCCAGTATTGCAGTGAGGATTTCTGAAACCGGTCTTTCCTCATATTCTGAAGAAAAATATTGGATCAGCTGTACAAATTCCTTAACACCTGTCCCCTTAAAAATATCAGCTTCCAAATTTTTACACAGGGCTTCATACAGACTGCACTGATTCTCCTCTGCGTATTCCCGGATAAATTTCATTCGTCTCTCACCAAGATTTCTCTTAGGGACATTAGCAATGCGCAGAAAAGACAGATCATCCTTGTATGCGATCATGCGAAGATAGCAAAGGGCATCTTTGATCTCCATACGTCCCCAAAAAGGAACACCGCTGTAAATGGTATAAGGGATTTCTTCCTTCATAAATATGGTTTCCAGACTTCTGGTAACGTAATGGGCCCGATATAAAATGGTAATGTCTCGAAAAGCGATGCCACTTTCCACAAGCCTGTGAATCTCCTCTGCAATCCACAGAGCCTCCTTCTCCTGATTTGCCCCATGATAACATCGAACCATGTTTCCATCCGGCATGGTGGGAAGCAGATCCTTTTTCATTCGCAGCAGATTCTTACAGATCAGGGAATTGGCCGCAGAAAGTATCTGTGGGGTGGAACGGTAGTTTTCCATCATCATGATGGTTTTCACAGCGGGAAAATTGCGATGAAAATCCAGAAGGTATTTCACATTGGCTCCTCTCCAGGTATAGATGGTCTGATCCGGATCTCCTACAATAAACAGATTTCCATGAAATCCACACAACACGCACATCAGTTGATATTGAAGATCATCAATATCCTGAAATTCATCGATCATAATGTATTCCAGTCGTTTTTGCCATTTTAGTTTGATTTCTTCCTGATTTTCAAATATATACAAGGTAAATTTGATAAGATCGTTATAATCCAGGCCAAAACACTTTTTTTCCTGGTACAGATACCCATAGAAAATGATGTCGTCAGGCTGTGAGGCCTGCAGATATTTCTCACGAAGCCCCTCTATAGACAGGTTTAGCATATCCCGGTAATATTCAGGCTCCTTATACAGCTTCCGGATCTCAATCATATCTCTGGCACTGGAAAAGGTCCTATTCCGCAAAGTAAGTCCCCTTTCCTCATATATGATCTTCAACATAGAATCGATATCAGAATTATCAAGGACCAGAAAATTCCTGGGATACTGCAGTGCATAGCTCTCCTCCTGAAGAATTGATACACAGAACCCGTGAAAGGTATTGATATATCCGGTATCATCGTCACCGGTAAGATTATGAATTCTCTGCCGCATCTCATTTGCTGATTTATTGGTAAAAGTGACACACAAAATATTACCAGGAAGGATTCCGATCTCGTTCACAAGAAACGCAAATCTATGGGAAAGAGCTCTGGTCTTTCCGGATCCAGCTCCTGCAATCACACGTACATAACCTTCTGTAGTGGTTACTGCTTCTAATTGGGATTTATTTAAATTGTCCAGGATCTCCATCTTTATTCCTCCTGAGAAATTCCACTGCCAGAACCAGTCCCTGAAGTATGTTAAAAAATTTTTTTACTCACTGGTCTGTCCGATTTTTTTCAGTATAACACTATCTTTTTTTGCATGCAACCATATGTTCGCTTTACAAAAAAATACTTCTTTGGCATACTGTATATAAAATCTCTGCCACAGAAAAACCGTTGAAAGATTTCCGTAATCTTTTTCCATGCCGATTACGGAAATGCTTCTGAGGACATACTCAGGCAGCGTCAAAGGAGAACTGCTATGAAAGAAAAACTTTACACAATCCCTCTCATGGATGCTTTTAAAGCAGAGGACGAATGCCCTTTCTGTTTTATTGAGCGTCAGCTGGAACAGCATGCCATGGACTATGTACTTGGCTCTGGTGCCTCTTACATGGAAGACGATGTCCGCGGCGAAACTGACAAAATGGGGTTTTGCCGTACCCATTACAAAAAAATGTATGAATACGGCAATCGTCTTGGTACTGGCTTAATTCTGAAGACCCATTTTCAGTACAAAACCAAAGAACTCCATGAACAAATCAAAATGTTTTCTCCTGGAAAAGCCTCTGTTTTTTCCAGGCTGAAAAAAGGGAATCCGGCTCCTGATACCCCCAAAACGTCTCTTGGTATTTGGGCAAAAGGTCAGGCAGATACCTGTTATATCTGTAATTTTTACAAAGATACTTATGCCCGATATCTGGATACTTTTTTTGAGCTTTTTAAAAAGAACAAAGAATTTCTCCCTCTTTTTGAAAACTGCAAGGGCTTTTGTATCCCACATTTCGGCGATTTGGTAGAAACGGCAGAGACCACTTTAACGGACAAGGAAAAAAAGGGATTTTATTCTCTTCTTTTTCCTATGATGGAGATGAATATGCAAAGACTTTCTGAAGATCTGGACTGGTTTTGTGATAAATTTGATTACCGCAACAAGGATGCCGACTGGCGCACATCTAAGGATGCACTTCCACGTGGAATGCAAAAAGCAGCCGGCGGTTATCCGGCAGATGAACCCTATACAATGGATAAATAGATGTGCGCAGACTTTATTTTCCAATTTGTTAAATCTCTGTTTTCACAGTCGAAAAAAGCAAAAAGACTCTGCATTTTTTTCTCCGGAGCTGTATTGCTCTGGGAATATCTGTTTTGCAGAGTCTTTTCATTTTCTTATTAACATTTCACTTTAAGACCAATGATCCTACAGGAATACTTTTTCTGAAGGTTTTATCTTTTTCCGGAGATCTTTATCTCCTTCCGTGAAAATTATCGCAGTCTAGCTGTCACAATTCCCTTTGAAGAAAAATCAGAATTTTCTCCAGGTATCTCTCTTAAAGAGAAGCAGAAGCGGGAAAATCTCCAGTCTTCCTGCCAGCATATCAAATATCATAATCACTTTTGAAAGGTAAGAGTAACATCCAAAATTGCCGGTAGGGCCAACTGCCCCAAGTCCTGGTCCAATATTATTCAAGGTAGCTGTAATAGCAGTAAAATTAGAAACCATGTCAAAGTTATCCAGGCTGATCACTAACAGGGAAACTACAAAAATCAGAATGTACACAAACAGAAACATATTGGTTGCTCTTACAACTTCATGAGGTATTGCTTTGTCATCCATCTTTATCTTCTTCACTGCATTAGGATGAAGATATAGCTGAAGCTCTTTTCTGGCTGATTTGCACAGGATCATCAGACGGGAGACCTTGATACCGCCGCCTGTACTGCCTGCACAGGCTCCAACGAACATCAGCATTACCAGTATGGTCTTGGACAATACCGGCCAGACATTGAAATTGGTAGTGGCATATCCTGTAGTAGTAATGATCGATCCTACCTGAAACGCGGCTTGCTGAATCGCCCTTCCAAAACTGATATACATACCTTTTGTATTGATGGCAATAGCTATAATGGCTACAGCTATGATTCCAAAGTAATAACGCACTTCTTCACTCTTTGCTGCCTGCACCACTTTCTTGGTCAGAAGCAGATAATACACATTGAAATTCACGCCAAAAAGAATCATAAACACGGTAATGACGATCTGATTGTAGGTGCTGTATCCTGCAATACTGTCATTCTTTATTCCAAATCCACCGGTTCCGGCAGTTCCAAAGGTAAGGCATACAGTATCAAAAAGCGGCATTCTGCCGATCAGAAGCAGGATCATCTGAAGCACCGTAAGCATCAGATAAATGGTGTACAAAATCTTTGCTGTAGTCTGAACCTTTGGAACCAGCTTACTTACAGAAGGTCCCGGGCTTTCAGCCTTCATCAGATTCATATGGTAACCACCAGTCAGTGGCAGCAGACAAAGGATGAATACCAAAACTCCCATACCGCCGATCCAATGGGTGAAACTTCTCCACAGCAACATACAATGGGAAAGAGCCTCCACATCTGAGAGAATACTCGCTCCTGTGGTGGTAAATCCGGATACCGTCTCAAACATTGCATCTATAGGATTAGGAATACTTCCGGATATCACAAATGGAAATGCTCCTGCCATACTCAAAACAATCCAGCTAAGAGCTACTGTCACAGCTCCTTCTTTTGCATGAAATACTTTGTTCTGCGGCTTCTTTCTGGTAAGGGGAAGTCCGATTGCCAGACAGATTATCATAGTAATCAGGAATGCAAGGCCATTTTTCTCCTGATAGATAATCGCCGTAATTCCTGGCAGCAACATAAAAGCTGCCTCAAAATTAAAGATCCAGCCCAAGATAAAAAAGATCATAGAATAATTCATATCCGGACTCCTTTACTTCTCAAGAATATCGCTAATGTCACGAAGGCCTCTGTTTGTAGTAACTATAACAACGGTATCTCCGATCTGCAGGGTATCATGACCACGAGGAATCCTTACATTTCCATCACGGTTCAGACATCCTACCAGAAGATTTTTCTTCAGATTCAGTTCAGACAAAGTTTTTCCTACAACAGAGGAATTCTCGCAAATCTTGAACTCCAGCGCTTCCGCCTTTCCATCCAGAATATGGTACAAAGTCTCCACATTGCTTCCAATGGAATTCTGGGTAGCACGCACGTACTGCAGAATGTAGTCCGCTGTAATATATTTCGGATAAATCACACTTCCAATATCCAGATTGTCAATAATATCATCATAAGCAAGTCTGTTTACCTTGGCAACAAGCTTGGCTCCTGAAATAGTCTTTGCAAACAGGGAAAGGAAAATATTCTCCTCATCCATGTTAGTAAGTGTAACAAAGGATTCAGCGCTGTCAAGTCCCTCTTCCAAAAGCAGGGAACGGTCTGTACCGTCTCCGTTGATAATAGTGGCATCTGCCAGTTCCTCGCTTAAGAATTCACAACGTTTCTTATCTTTTTCTATGACCTTTACCTTAATCTTCATGGCAAGAAGTGCCTTTGCCAGATAATAGGAAATGGTTCCACCTCCTACGATAATGGTATTTTTTACCTGGTGAGTCTTGAGACCGATCTTTTTGAAAAATGCAGCAGCATTCTGCGGGGTAGCCAAAATGGAAACCACATCTCCATTTCGGATCATGCTGGTACCGCCTGGAATGGTGGTATACTCTTTTCCTTCAATGGCACAGAAAAGAATGTCACATTTAAAATGCTCATTAATCTCCTGAATGCTTCTTCCATCCAAATTAAACTCAGGCATGACCTTGAATTTCAGAAGTTCTACCTTTCCACGGGCAAAGGTATCAATCTTAATGGCAGAAGGGAATCTCAGAAGTCTGGAGATTTCCTGAGCTGCTGCCAATTCCGGATTGATGATCATAGTAACACCCAGGCGTTCCTTGATAAACCCAATCTCTTTGCTATAGATGGGATTACGCACACGGGCAATGGTATGACAGTGTCCGGTCTTCTGTGCGATCAGGCAGCAGAGAAGATTCATCTCATCTGATACCGTCACTGCGATCAGAATGTCAGCAGTCTCTATACCAGCTTCCATCAGAGTATTGATACTGGCGCCATTGCCCACAATGCCCATGGCATCTACTTCATCTGTGACTTCATTGATGGCATCTGCATTAGTATCAATCAAGGTTATGTCTGTATCTTCTTCCTGTAATTGCTCTGCAAGAGTACGACCTACTTTTCCGCACCCAACAATAATAATCTGCATAGCTCCTCCACATATAAAAATAATCTCTATTTGAAAACAGTGCTATTATAACACCCTTATATGTATTTGGAAATAGTAATTTTCTTACACTCCCCTGGACACCATTTTCTTTCAGACTGCGTAAAATAAATAGAAAGTAAAACCATCCCAGAAAGGATCTGTTTATGGAAAATTATCCAGTAAACCGTTCCGGGCGACGCCCGTATAATAAAACCTGTGGTATGGGAACCCCTTCTGCTTCTGTGCAGACTCAGGTACATTGCAAGGATAGCTGCTCACCTGCATCTAAATCATGCTCCTGCTCTTCTTTCACGAAGGAGGACTCCATGTATGACCATCTGCAGTATCTGATTCCGACAATGGCCTATGTTCCTATGCAAACGTTTACTTCTGCCTATGATCTGAACTATGCTCTGTCCGTGGGAACAATCTTCCCACAGCTTTGCAAGCCATTCTGTGGAAAGCGAGGTGTCCGAAGATGATGCGAAATCAGAATTCCCAGAGGCTTTGTCTTCTTCAAAATATTAATGAAGTAAGTTTTGCAGTGGATGATATCCTTCTTTATCTGGATACCCATCCCTGCGATGAAAAAGCCCTTTCCTTTTTTCAGGATGCTTCTGCCAGACGTATGAAACTGATGAACGAATATGCCGAAAAGTATGGTCCCCTTACCATTGATAATGCAGCGAAATCCAGTGAAAATTCATGGAAATGGATGGAACAGCCATTTCCATGGGAACGGGAAGGAGCGTGACTGTTTATGTGGAATTATGAAAAAAGATTGCAGTACCCGGTAGATATCAAAACGCCAAATGCCAAACTTGCGCAGTTTATTATGAGTCAATATGGTGGCCCGGATGGTGAAATCGGTGCTTCCATGCGGTATCTTTCCCAGCGCTTTACCATGCCGAATAGAATGTCTATGGCTGTATTGAATGATATTGGGACTGAGGAACTGGCACATAAAGGTTATCATTAACAGACATCTTAATAAGAAGAAAAGCCTTTACTCTCCTGAGGGGCAACAGCAGGATTGTAAGGGCTTTTCTCGTCTAAGGGAAATCTCGTGTTCGGTTTTACTGTACCAGATTCTTTCTCATCTGTCACTTGTTATCGTGTGAGATAGTACGACGGATTTCGACATCACAGATTCTTTACCAGTACCTGGAAGCCTGCCGCTTTCAGCTTCTTCACCACCTTATTGGCGGCCTTCTTTGTTCTGTAGGTGCCGACCTGTACTCGATATGGAACGGATCCGGATACTTTCCGGATGGATGCCGCAAAACCAGCCTTTTTAAGAGCTGTAACCTGCGCATCAGCATTTCCTTTGGCACTGTATGCTCCGGCCTGAATATAATATTTTGCAACTGCTTTCTGCTGTAAAAGATTTTTGATCTGGTTCTGTGTTTTTTCTCCCGCAAGTCCATCCTCTGTCAGATTGTAATTCTTCTGGAATGTTTTAACTGCTTTTTCAGTATCATTTCCATAGATTCCATCTGCTCCTGCTGCTCCGCAGTTGTATCCCAGCTTTACAAGATTCTGCTGAAGCTGTTTCACCTTATCTCCTGAATCTCCCTTTCGAAGATAATTTCGTTTTTCTGGTATACCCATATAATATGCGGTCTTTTCTACAAAAGATGTCCACAGTCCTTCATCCAGGATCCTGCGCGGGCAATGTTTACGTGATGCATCATAATGGCGTTTCAGTCGATCAGTTCCCCAGCCATACTGTTTCAAGAGAAAGGCAGCCAACTGTTCCGTCTTGTCTACAGCCACATAATAATTCGTCTCCGGGTTCACACAAATTTCAATATTGATGCTGTTTCGATTGGTAATTCCATACTTGCCTTTTCCATCTCCTACTGCCCAGGCTCCGTCCGAGTGTTCCAAGGTCTGGTAAATACTTTGAGAATCCACGTAGTAATGCACAGTGGCATCTAGGTTTCCATTGCTCATGGCTCTTGCGTGAGCGTTTGCATCCGCGCCTTCTTCCCAGTTATCTGTCTCATGGATTACCACGTAAGCCGGTTTGTTTTGGCCTACATAGCATTTCTTTTTGGTAATCATTTTAATAATGTCCATAGTCTTCCTCCTTTTCAAAAATGCGAGGGCGATCACTCGCCCTCGTCCTCACCGTCTTTGTTGATCACCTTGTCTGCCACTTCTAATCCCTTGATCAGGATCTTTGGTACACCCACTCCCATCTCCACCAGATTCTCACAAATAGACCTGATCTCATTTACTAGCAGGGATGCCAGGACAAAAAAGCCAAGTAATGTTGTAATTCCCAGATCAACTCCAAGTGTCTTGCCGATTTCCACGAATACGGCAGATGCTCCAAAAGCTACTGCGATCATGATCCAGTAAGCCAGCTTTTTCAGGACTCCCTTCCAGCCAGCTTTGGAATTTTCTTTGTGCGTCAGTCTGGCTTTCATCCAGCCTGTGATCCAGTCAGCAACATTAAATGCCAGGAACAATGCAAACAGAATCCAATGCTCCCCAAAGATATAGCTCAATACAGCAACAGCTGCGCCTACAATAGCATTATACGTATCAATCACCTTCATATTATATTTTCTCCTTCTTATTATATTATTTTATGGTATAAAAATAAGACCGGTTACACGGTCTCGCCCTGGGTTGGTTCATATTGTCCACCTCTCAACAGCCTATAACATATTGCAGCACATATTTTGCATTTCCACCGGACATATTAAGATCATTCCCCCGTATAGTTGTATCAGTTATATAGAGATACTTTTTCATGATTACCGATGCATCAAATGGCGATTCACAAGAAAAAACAAATCCCATCCCGGATAACAACGAAACAGCCATTTTAGGTATAAAAAAGCAAGATTTTTGAGCATTTTTTACTTCCCCATCTCCATATTCCGAAAACACCAGGACAATTCCATTTTTCTGATCACTTATTTTCTCTCTCAAAGTTATGGATTGTGATGCGTTCATAAAAGCTGGTGAATCTGCCAGAAGTTTCTGTTTAACATCAATCCCAAGCGCTTTTCTCATATCCGCAACTGTGATTTTCTTAGCATCTATCCCCTGCCCTAATACGATATAATCACTATCACTTACGGTATCGTGATTATCCAAATCCGATACATGTACCATTGGTAAGTTTGTACTCATAATCTGCCTCCTATCTGATCTTCAAGTTTTCGAATCCGCTTCTCCTGCGCCTGGATAAGCTGTAGGAGCATCGGGATCATAGTTCGGTAATTCCAGTCCTCCACCTGCTCTCCATCGTAGATAGCAAGTTCCGGAATAACTTCTGCCACGTCCTCTGCATAGAATCCTGGCATTACCTTATCTTCCATCGGATCTCCTGCATTCAGATACCCTCTCTTGTACTTATACCAGATCACGGGCAAGTCAAGGAGCTTCTGCGCTTCCTGGTCCGTGGCCTTTCGGATATGATCCTTATACCTCCTGGATGAGCTGGCTATATATCCCACAACGCCGTTGGAATCAACAGCCAGAGCTTTCGTGGATGTAACTTTTCCGAGATTGAGTAGCTGAAATTCTCCTGTGAAATCAGAGAATCCGGAATCTGGGCGCTTGGTGTGTAATACAAGGCCGTTCTTGATATCAATATTCTTTCCGTTGGCCGATAATGTCGCACCGTAGCTCCCACCAAAAACAATCTTTCCGCTCTTATACAGCCGGATTGTTCCGTCCTCTGATTCCAGGTAGTCTGTGCGGATTTTCCATCCACAAATAGTTCCATCACCAGCAACAATTTTCCCAGTGAATGACCCCTGGGTGAAATTAACACCGGTGTTATCAATATACCCGATTTGATTTCCGGAAGTGTCCAGGATACGCAACAATCCATCACCGTTGTTTGCGCCGCCAAGTGTCAGCGTGCCGCCAGAGGCGAAACTGAATGAGAAATACAATTCCCCATTAATCAACTTAACTCCCTTAATAGAGCCGTTCTTGGATAACTTATTGAAGATATCCTCCTGTGTCTGCCCGTCCACTGCCGCCTGTGCGATATCTCCTACGGATTTTCCAGCAAGTGAAAAGCTCCGGACTTTCAGATCCACCTCGCCATCATCACTGATATACAGCGTAACGGTGCCATCCGCACTGGTTACCTTAAGTTTCTTGGCATCTATCTGATCGCCAGTTACATGCAGGGATCTGAGGTAGGTAGCATTGATATAAAGCTGGTCTCCCTCCTTATAGATTCCCTTGATGCGGCCGTCATCCGTCAGCAGGTTGAGAATATCTTCATGGGTAAGTGCAGACATATCTACCACTACCGGTACTGTCTGCCTATCAATCAGCTCCGTGGTACCGCCGGCTGCATACAGGGATGCTCTTATCTCCGTGATGTTTCTGGCCGTAACCAGCACATCCCCATCCGCTGTAGCAATAAGCTTTCCACTTTCCGTGCCGATAGCAGTATAGAGACTGTGGATTACTTCCTGCTCATCCTCTGCTGATGTATACACGGTATTCCAAGTGGTACCATCTGCAGTTTCTTCTATCACAAATCTGCCGGAATATGGCAGTCTTTTCTGTGATCCACTTCTGTATCCATAAAATTCTAGGCAATACGGATACAAATATCCGCCTGATACCCTCTTTACTACCAGATTGGAGCATTCCATGGAGTATAACTCTCCCGGCTCGCCTACCTCACCCTTATCTCCCGCATATACCTTGGACACTGTGAATTTCTTGCTCACCGACAGGGCAGACAAATAAGTTGCCCGGATGATTACCCAGCCGGTATCTGCAGACAGTCCGGTTACGGTATAGGTTCGTTTATTGACATCCCAGCTTCCGGTTATAGCTGCAGACTTGGATATAATATAAGTACAATCCGCTGATATATCGTTGGATCCGTACAGCACAGTGGCCGTAGTAGATATGTCCGCCGGAAACTTGGTGTAATTTCCGTCATGATCCACAGGGATGCCCTGGTACTCGTTGGAGAACTGCAGGGCTATATTTTTTAGAGAATCCAGTGCTTCTGATAGATTTTTCGAGCCCAGTCGAAAATGTTCCGGATCAATTTCTACTTCCCCGGTATCCGCATTCACCCTGAATGTGATATTCCCGTCATTGCCCTTGGCTGTGAGTCCCCTGGTGTTGATCCATTCAGCCTGGATGCCAATAGCGTACAAGATATTCAGCACGGCATCACCATTGGAATCGAATCCGGCTTTCCAAGTTCCACCGCCATCGACGGATAGAAAGAAACCATCAATGCCCGTTTTGTATATAATTTTAGACTCCACCAGCGTTGGCTTATCATGCCTGTAAGTGATTACAGAGCCATCAGCCAGGGTTTCCTGGGTGCAATAGAATCCCAGGGTGTTGGCAGCCATATCATTAAGCTGTTTCAGTTTGGCATCATAAGCACTCATATTCTCCAAGATCTCACGTTTGGCCTGCTCCACCAGTACACGGCTCTCACTTGGATATGTGGCATCCTGATTCTCAACGCTTTTGGCTCGGCAGGAAAATCCTGTAGAATCTGCAAATGTAAAATCTACATCTGTCGCATAGGAATAGTACGTATTTCCACGATAATCCTCAAACTTCACTGCATCACCAAAAGTCACATATCCCATTGGAACGGCGCTAGCAGAAAATGGAAGGATTTCAAACCCAGTAAGGATCTCTCCAATCCGATTCACGCCATCCTGCTCATTACCGGATAGCAACTGATTGTTTTTCAAGTTGATCATGTATCCTTCTGCGCCAGATATATAATCCTGCTTATCGGCCGTGTATTTCGCACCGGTTACCACGATCGTATCTACATCTGTTTCGATATCGTCTGCACCAATCAGCTCAACACCGGAAAAGTTATCCTTATCAATCTTCTGATAGGTGATGATCCGCAACATATCGTTCTCATCCAACCTGGCATTCCCACCAGCAAGAGCCGCAATCATTCCGATCACGGCCCTGTGTGTGGTACCGGTTGGCTTTTTCATTACCCGATAGTCATCATTTGGAAACGCAGCATCCCCTAAGATAATTCCACAGGCCTGGCAGGAATCCCGGAGAAGTTCTCCGGCTGTACACGGAAATGTGATGTTGGTATCATAATCCCGATCCGTTCTGCACATATAATCCAGTAAGGTGAGGTTGATTTCTTCATCAATAGCCGGCTTTTTGCACACAATAAAAGACCCTCGCTTGAAGGTCTCTACTTTACCGTCTGACAATTCCAAATTCATATATATGACAAATATTGCCCTGTTGAAACTATAACCCGAAAACTGATTTTCAGCATTTACGAGCGACAGCGTGGCAGTTTTTTCAATGGCCACTCCAATCGGAAAGTCGCTGCTATCAGCAGAATCTACAATTCCGTTCCCATCCAAAAAGAAATCCTCTTTCTGTAGCGACAGATGTGTTCCATCTGCCAAGGTGACTTCTGCTGTCACATAATAATCCTGATTCTCTTTTGACTCTTCCAGGAGCTGATCGGATACATTTATCATAACTTCTTTGTCCTCCTTATGTTGATTGCCAGGCCTGTCCACTTTTCCTCATTTTCTTCCAATGTCTGTGCATCCATGTTGTAGTTGGAACAATAGAATACGGCATCAATCCATTTCCCGGGGATCCTGGGATCTTTGTGATGAAACGTAAAACTTTTCTTGTTGATAAGGGCATTTAAAATCGCCGCAATCTCATTCCAGGTAAGTTCGCCCCATGTCATGTCATATCCTGCAATCGTACCCATAACAGAATTGTGCATGGTCAGTGACTGATCACGCTTCGTACTTTTCGTGCTGGTGGTCGAAAATACTGGTTTATAAGTTTCCGGAGCCGCTATCGCGACTCCGTCAATCCGAAACTGTTCCTCTGAGAATCTGGAGGAGCTGCCTCCTGATCCATCTGTAAAATCATCTGCCATACAGGCACCTCCTTACTCATCAAGTTTGAATGGATTTCTTCCACCGTTACGATTTCTCCGCAACTCTCCTTCTTCCAGGATGATATCCAGGAGATTCCTTCCGGATGCAGATACAGATACGTTGTAGGTATTGTTTCCCTGTTTACTGCCGGACTCCTCCCGGAAGATCTGCCTGATCAGGCCTTCTGGTGCTTCCAGGTTTCTACCATTCTTCTGATCACCCAGCACTGCCAGGAACTCGCTCCGTGGTGGAATAACAGCGCCAGTTGCCAGATACGGTACTGTATTTACACTTGGAAGGTTCAACCATGAGCGATACGTACCTGGCCTTTTTGTGATTGGGTTCGTGTAGTTGTACGTGAATGTAAAGCTTCTTTCGATTCCAGATAATGCATTATTAATGTTTCCGATAGATCCATTAACCTTTGAAATCACATTATTCATGGTGCCAATGATCTCAGAGCTGATTCTTTCGGCGGCAGTAAGGGCATTTCCAAGTTCTTTCTCGATCTTCTTTGCGACTCCTTCCCATATCTGATTTGTATTGATAAGAACGGAAGACCAATAACTTTGAATAGTAGTCATAACCTTACTCATTATGTCTTTGGTATCAGTGTCCATAGTACCTAGTGCCGTTGACACAGAACTTGCAGAATCTTTCCAGTTATCTTTTGATGCAGTTGCAATATCCTCCGAATTATCCGTAACGGATTTGCTGGCTGCGCTCATGGCATCTTCTGTGGATTTCTGGATGCCTGCCATAGCTGCGCCTACAGCCGCAGATGTTGCCCCCATCCCGGTTGCAGCAGATGTCTGTGCCGTTGTAACTGCCTCTGGAAATTCAGTTTTCAACGCTTCGTCGAATTCATCCAGCGGAACTCCCATATCTTTAAGAGATGTATAGATCAGATCAAATGCTTCCTTTGAATCTGATAAGGTTCCCTGACTCTCATCCAACTGATCCCACACGGTTTTATAGCTTCCGCTGAAATCATCTGACTTCAAGCTTAACTGATATAATACATCTTTTAAATCGCTGATTTTTATTTTTGATGTATCAATCTTTCCATCCGTTTCAGAAAATCCATCTCCTAGCAATGTCAGCTTATCTGTCATTTCTTCTACAAAATCAGCTGATACACCAGCTTGTGTGCCATACTGTTCGAGAATCCCCGTTGCCTTTTCAGCAGATATTCCATAATCTTTCAGCTTTTGTGCAACAACATCATACAGATTCGAAGAATCTTCATTTGCTTCAATCAGCTTCCACAGTTCTTCTGCCTGATCCTGTGTGATTGTTTTCGCATTTTCCAGTGCCCCTGTATAGTCATGCAGGTATCCACCAGCCTGAGATAGCTCTCCATTTCCACCCTGAATAGCTTCTGTGATGCTTGCAGCTCCCTCTGCAAGGCCAACAGCAGCTCCCGTAGCCGCAAAAACAATTCCAGCAGTACCAAAAACTTTTCCCAATGTACCGCCAAAAGTACTTACGCTTCCGGTGGCGCCATTCATCAATTCTGCAACACTCTCTGATACAGCTTCCACATTTTTTGATGCAACAATTTTATCTACAATTGCACTCACAAGCAATTTTACAAGACTGCTTATTCCCGTAATATTTGCAATTTTTACGGCAAGAAAAGCTTTTGTAAGCCATTCTGCTATATGCCCGGCTATCGGATGATTTTCCTCAAGGCCATCGAACAGGCCATTCAAGGCACTTGTAAATCCACCAAGAAGTAGATCTGCTGCAGTTTTCAAAATTTCGCCCCATGGCAGTTCTCCAAGAAACTCTCCGATTCCCTGACCGAAATCGTAAAATGTATTTTTGGTGAGCGCACCTCTGAGTGTTTCACACAGATTACTGAGGAAATCCCCAAAAGCCTTTCCATTCTTCTTCCATTCAATCCCGTTTATCGCGGTTTCGATTCCTTCTTTTAGGTTTTCCTGGAATGCGTCCCAGTCAAACTCTGCATCAACCCCAGCCAGAATCTCAAATGCACCATTGATAACTCCTACAATTGCATTTGCAATGTCCTTGAAGCTGATCTTCTCAAACATTCCAGTCATTGCCCTACCGATGGATTTGCCCAGTTCCGTCCACCCGGTAATTCCGGCATCGCTTTTTCGTGACATCTCCTGTATAAATCCAGAGAGCAATTTCCAAGAAACCATAAACTTGTTTCCAAGCAACTGTCCAAGTGATTTCCAGTCAATCTCTCGGATTGCACTGCGCAGCGCCTTGGCTATGCTGGAACCAATCTTATTGAAATCAATACCGCCATCTCCGATCAGAAGATTCAGCGTGTTAATTGCTGTATTGATCCCGGCACCAAGGGTACGTCCCATCAGATCCCAGTCGACGTGATCCGCCAGACTGTTAAATGTTTCGGTAAATGCTCTGACAAATGCTGTAACTTTCGGTCCTACATTGTCCCAACTGATTACATTATATACTTTCTGCAGGCCCTTATTAATGCCGTCTGCCATATAGGCACCGAGGCCTTCCCAGTCCTCATTTTTAATCAGTTCCTTGACTTTGTCTGCGATTCCCTTGAGTGAACTTTCAATGGGAACTTCCTCGAACATATCCCCTGCAGATGGGCCAGTATACTTTCCACCGGATCCAGTGCTTCCGCTACTGTCTTTTCCATCATCATATCGGTTGATCTCATCTATTGGGCTGAGATATCCCTGTAATGCTTTGGCAGCTTTCTTAGCACTGTTGGCTGTATTATCCAGGCTGGCTGCATAATTCTCCTGCACTGCAATTGCCTTAACAAAGGTTTTCTGTCCGGTAAGCGCTGCGATCAGCATTCCTACACGGGTTACTGCCTGGGAAATCAAGTTGATAAACTGCACCAGAATTGGAGCTGCCACCGTCAAAATTGGGGCAAACGCTGTTGCAAAACTGTTCTTAAGCTGAGTCAGTGCCCCTTTCAGTTCCGACAGACTCTGATTGACAGTCCCAGTATGGGTAGCCAGATCATACTCGGCAAGATTTTGGATTCCCTCAGAAATAGCACCTCTGATCTTGTTGAATAGCACAAACAAAGTGCGAATTCCAAATGCATATTTCAACAAGTTCTTGAGGGATAGAGTGCTTTTATTTGCTGACTTATGGATAGCAAAGATACCGCCTGAGATTTTTTTCAAACCGCCTACAATGGCACCGGAAGTCAGCTGCATAAATTTCTTCATAAGATTGTCCAGCAGACGCCCCAGCTCATGTAATTTCCGCTTCATGCCGGCAATTCCGGATTTTATAAGTTTCTGGGAGATCTGATTCAGAAATAGGCCCATTTTTCCAGCTTCTGCCTCTGTTTCCGCTTCTATCTCAACCAGGCTTCGTCGATACGCTTTCAGTTCTGCATTTATTTCCGCTATCCGCTCTACATTTTGATCAAATTCCTCATATCCTAATCCTACACCAGCTGTTTTAAGCTCTTCCTGTCTTTGTAACAGTTTCTGCAGTTCTTCCCTAAGAGAAATTATTTCTTCATCCGAAACTTCTGCATTCTGCAATATGTCATTCATTCCTTCTCCGGCTTTTTCTGCTTCAGATGTAAATTTTTCTGTTTTCTTTGAAGCTGTATCAGCAGCATTGGAATAATTTTCCATACTTTCAATCAGTGACTCCGTGAGCTTCTCATTATTTCGCATTACCCTTTCATTCAGCGTAACCGTTCTTGCTTTTTCAGAATCATCCACTTCATAACCCGCATCATGATCCTGCCAATGATGAATTGTAATTTCATGCTGCTTCGCTTTTTCTTTACTTAATTTTGCAAAAGCAGCAATCTGCTTTTGAGTAGCCGCTTCTGCTTTTTCACCTATACTTCCAGTAGTATCGGACACACGCTTCACGGAAGCCTTAATTTCTTTCATTCCCACTTTTATACCGGATTTATCAATCTCAGTACTGATCGTTATCTTTCCATCTGCCATGTCCTCACCTCTTCCTATAATTGCTAAACAACTCTTTCAGAGCAGCTTCTTCCTCAGCTGAGCGCTTTGGTGTTTCTTTCTTCAGATTTACCAGCTTTTTATTTTTCTGGTAAAATTCCTGTTCCCATTTTTCCAATTTCTTGCCTGCAGCTTTCTTCTGCCGGATCTGGAGGATTTCATGAAAGACTCCCTCTGAGATCTCCAGATATGCGCCCAGAAACGTCCACCAGTGCATATACTTTAGTGACCGGATGTCCTTCCCGGTATTCTTGTTGATTGCAGAAGCAATTAACGGAGAGTCCTGTTCCCAGTCCATTAACCTGGTCTTGCTTTTCCCCTCTCCACTGATTCCACAGTCTAGAAATACCATTGCCTTATCAATGGCCTCCTGCAGATATTTTTCCGGAATTTCTTCCGGATTCCAAAACAGAATCCGAAATAAGATCTCTATTTTCTCATCCTGGGATAGTTCTGGATCTACCATTGCCTGCATGATGTCCAGCACTACACGAAAATCTGTCCGGATCTCGTATTCTACGCCGCCCAGCTCGATTGAATGGGGCAACCTCCATTTATCGTCCATGGCGCTTGCTGTAGTGCTTCTTGGTGTAATTGGGGCGGTTCTGCTGGTACTTCTGAGTGTACTTGCTGATTCTGCTCTGAGTTATCTTGAGACGGACATCAAACTCCTTGTTGATCACATTACACAGACTGTTCATGCAAACTTCGATAAACAATTTTCCGTCTGCCATCAGAGAAAAAGGCCCCATAACAGAAAAGAACGAAGAACCTGTATCCGCACCCATCAGGTAATCCATCTGCTCAATTATTTTCGTTTCACTGTCCTCCAGGTTTTCCCCCTCTTTCAGCTCAAACTTTGAAAAGAATTTCTGTACTTCCTTGTAACGGGCAATAATGTTGGTATCTGCAGGTCGGAAGCGAAACGTTGCCAGAATCTCTCCGCGCTGATTCTGAATGGTATACTCTTTACTACCGTCATCAATAACAATTGTGTTTGTATTCTGATTAATCTGTTCCATGATTTCCTCCTAAAAAATCGGAGAGTACCAAAACAGTACCCTCCGTATCGTCTTACCGTTACACTGCAGTAATTTCTCCAGCAGCAAATACTGGCTGTCCAGTTTTTAAGGATTCATTGGTTACATATCCCTTGATACGGTCCCCATCTTCCTGGATATCAAACGGGAAGTTTACGCCCTCTGTTCCACCTCCGTAAGATTTCGGCTTCACAAGTACCTCCTGGGCGTAAGCCAGGTGCTTAGCGGCTTCTGTATCTTCCACAATGACTTCAAGCATCACGGTTTTGCATTTATCCCCCTTCAATCTGTCCAGGGCAATCTCGCGGATCTTGGGATACAATTTCATAGATGGATCCGCATAATAAGGATCCGCACTAATGGATGGCTGATAACCTTTATCATTTACTTTGTTCTTCCCGAGGATGTTTTTCTTCTGCTCGATATCCGGATTCAGTTCCACAGACATATCCTCAATATCCTCTCCCAAGATTTCCCATACTGCTTTTGTAGGATCACTTCCCCAGGAAGTATCCAAAAAATGCGCCAATGCTTCTCTTTCTAACTTCATGCTTTGTTCTTCCTTTCTTTGTAAATTACTCTTGCCTGTATCATGTACCTTGCCATTGATCCATCCTTATTGATTCCTGACAGATTTGGCATGTTTTGAAGATTCTCCATTTTCTGAACCTCACAGTCTTCTCCGAAATCTGGAAAATCTTTCTGCTCATTCTGCTGTTCCAGCCAGTCCATAAAGGCCTGTGCGAAGTTCATGGCTTCCAGGTTCAGATCATCCTGGAAAGAAGAATAGGATTTCACAATTACGATCGTAAAACCATATTCCTTCTGAACATCACCGGTAACATATTTCTTCCGAATCTTATCGGAATAATTTGTGACCAGCGAAATGCTGTCTTCGGATTCCGGCGAAAAGTTGAAGTTCAGCATGTTACCGGCAAGCTCCTGTACTTTCGGTTCAAAGTATGCTTTTACTGCATCATGCTTTGTCATGCCTTACCTCCCAGTTTCAGATATTCCTCGTAAGATTTTGCCAGATCGTCTTTCTTTGCAGTCATCATGGCCTGATCCCAGTGATCAGTTGCAAGGGGATGGATAAACGTGTCGTATTTCAGCTTCTTTCCAGTTGGCGCCTTGTGCGGCGGTGACCAGAATCCCATCAGCTCCTCTCCATCAAAAATCGGGATATTGGGGCCATATACCTCGCCCATGTACTGATAATGAGCATATGGGCTGTTGTAGGTTACGTAACCGGCATCCTGATCTGCTGTGATATCCACGTTCTGCGCCAAAACCAGATTATCTGCTGGCACATAAGGATCCATAAAACGTACTGCAGTGGTTGCCAGAAACAGCATACCAGGCTTTCCTCCCAGCTTCTTTTTTGCAATCTGATCAACGGATCCGTTCCATTCAAACTTTATTTTCATGGTCAGCCTCCCAGTCTATAGTGCTTAGACACCGGAAATCTTGTGTTGTCCGAAAATGCAGTTACCTTGAATGCCTCTGGCTTGTGCCGATTCAATATTTGTGCTGCAGTCTGACCAGAAGCTCCTGTAATCTCTTCCTCACATTCTCCGTAGATCACAATATCACCCTGAGATACTGTGAAATACCCTTCCGGAGCGCCCCTGTATTGAGAATAGGGAAGATACCGGCTGTCCTCCGGGATCCGCACTACATAAGTGTTCTGTACGCTTGCCTGGGTTCCGTTAAATCCGGTATTCACCTGTGATTTCCAGAAACAATTATGAAGTACGGTCCGGTTCCAGTGTTCTTTCCGGTCTTTGCTGTCTGCAGCCTGGATCCGGTTGTATAATGTGATGGTATGGACATAATTCTGATTCATAACTACACTCCCTGATACAAAAGTCCAGTGTTGCCCAGGTATCTGTAAATGATCTCTCTTGCCTTTTTCTGCTTTCCTTCTTCCGTGAAAGTTGACTGGGACAAATCAAAGGTTCCAGATTCCCCATCATTGGAATAAGACTGCAGTACACCGCCCTGTTCTGCTGCCCTCTGGGCGCTCTTATCGGCCTGATACAAAAGCTCTGTAAGTTCACAGGTGCAATCTCTCACCTGATCTGTGATAAGATTGCAATCCGCCACCAGACGGCTAAATGTCCGCTGGTTCAATACCTGTTCAGCCTGCTTCTCCCAATATGGAAATTCTGCCTCCGGCACTGCCGGGGATCTCCCCAGCAGATAACCGGATGCGTAATAATGGTAATCAGCATACATGTATGATCACTTCCTTATCATGACTGTGCTGCAAGTGTTACACTCTTTGTAACTGCAGATGCCTCCACGGTAAAGGTTTCTGTTACCGGAATGTAACCCTTCTTGGTAATCTTTGCGGTATAAGTACCTGCGCGAAGATTAAACTCTGCCTTTCCGTTATCATCTGTAACAAGAATTGCGCCATCCACGTTGATACGTGCGCCTTTATATGCGGTTGGGTTTCCGGATTTACCGTCTGTTACAGTAAAGGTAACTTTCTGGGTTGTAATCGGAGTACCTGGCTCAAGATATGCAAATGCACATCCGGTACGATCCTCATTCATTCTGGTTGCCGGATTTGGCAGTGCCCAGCCCATACGGAATACAACACGAAGAGCTGTCATATCCTGCTGTGCCAGGTTATACACAATTTCTTTTGTGACTGGATCCTGAATTACGCCCTGATCCAGAATCTTCACGGTTACATCCTGACGGATGGAGTATACCGCCTGTCCAAAATCACCAACTACCAGCTGCGCAATGTTGGAATAGAAAGAGCCGTTCTCTGGGAAAGTAATTGGCGCACCATCTAAGGTGTATCTCGCCACATCCTGCATATTATTTTTGAAAATCGGCTGCCCTGTGGTATCACGAAGACCACGAAGTTTTGCCTTAAAATTCATTGGTGCAACTGCACCAGATACGCCAAAACCATCTGCTTCCACTTTGGCAAATACGCCTTCATCGCCGAGAATCAGATCATAGTAATCTTTTCCGGCAGACGGCGAGACATTGTTTCCAGCCTGTCTTGCCAGGGTAATAAGATCAGCCTGCCATTCTCTCGGACGATTATCTCCAAAGATAATGGCAGCGTCTACTTTCTGGCCAATTGCCTCCATGATTCGTGGAGTGATCTCACCAAAGATATCAAACTCAGAATCAGAAATGACTGCATCTGGAATAGGCACGATAACTGCCAGCTCTCCGGCATTGAGATATACATTATCCCATGCCTGTCTGGTCGTCTGTTTCATACCGGTATCGCCATCTACCCAGTAAGCAGTTGGCAGGAAATCCAGTACACGGATTCTGGTCTGATTGGATGTCATGTTGGGAAGCTTTCTTGCCATTCCCATAAATACGGAATGCTTTGGTGCATCCTGGAAAATGTTTGATACGATCTGCTCACGGATGAGCGCCTCTGCATCTGATCTGTTTGTAATATTTACTGGCATTCTTTATTCTCCTTTTCCGAGTAAGCTTCTAAGTGCTTCATTTGCCTGCTCTTTCCTTGTCTGTGCTTCATTGTTGATTCCTGTTGTGGATGAAACCACACGGGGAATCGTGGTTGCCTGCTGAAACAGATAATCATTGTCTTTTTTCAAAGCCGTAATTGCTGCTTCAATGTCCTGGGTCTGGTTCTTGGATGCCTTTAAAGTATCCACATCCAAAAGAGCCATAATTGCCTTTTCGTTCCTTCCTGAAGCTTTCCGGATAGCTTCTTTCACGGAAGCATCAAAGGCATAATCGGATTTGATTTTTTCAATTTCCGCATCTTTGCCCTGGAGCTGTTTTGTCAGATCTGAAACTTTTGTCTGCAGACCAGCTGCATCGATTCCTTCCATTGCTTTCAAGGATGCCTGTGCCGTATCCAGCTGGGTTTTATATCCATCGCGTTCTGCTTTCACCGCATTCAGTTCTTTTCCGTACTCAGCCATAACGAAATCAATCTGCTCCTGGTTTAAACCTTTTCCCTGTAAATCTTCTGTTTTCATATTTCTCCTTTCTCTGCCATCCAATAGGTTATTTTAGGTGTGTAACCATCCACCAGATAGCTGACTGTTTTAGGTCTGATCATCTGACCAATTTTGAGTATAAAAATAACACCTGGAATATCCCGGGTGCTTGTATACTGTTTAACGGACAGCTCCGAGATATATTGGATCACCTAAACCTTTCCACATTTCACACAACGGTACACATGCTTTTGTTTTTCCTCATGTCAGCCTCCTTATTGCGCCGGCGCAAATCAATCACTGTGGGTAATTTTCAGCCCCCACTGCGGCAGGAAATTAATCTCATAATGATACTTATCCACAGAAGCGCCAGAGACATCCTCCACTACGTACATCGTGTAATCATTCAAATACACGTAGTCCTTCTGATACTTTCCCTCTTCGGTCTCAAGGATTACTTCCAGCTCATTTTCCTCATTATTCTTTAAGGCAAACGTCCCGGTAAGCTCCAACAGGATCGTGTCTGTCCTGGCATTCAAGACGGTAAGCTTCCTGGTCACATTGAAATTATCCGCTTCTTTCGAGATGTTGGCGCTCACCTGATCTGCTTCCGTACAGCCAGTAGCCGTGAAGCATACCAGCACCACAAGTGCCATTAAGATTGCAATTCTTTTGGTTACTTTCTTTTTCATGTTCATATTTTTTATCCTCTCTTTCTGAAAAAAATCGCATAAAAATAACACATATCTCTATGTGTTGTACTTGACCGACATGTAGGCTCCGGCATCGTTATCTATGATGGTAGTGCCTTTGTAGGTACGGAGAGCTTTATAGGCGGCTAGCTGGTCAGCGGTGAGGGGTGTTTCGACGGGCGTGACGAGAACATACATCATATAAGCATCTGTTTCAGCCAGCATCTTCTTAAATGATTGTATCGCCGCATTATTGCTTGAAGTATCCGATATTGTATCGTTACGGACAGACAGCATCATATATGGTATTGAAGACGTTGACTTTATTATCGATGCACAGATGCCTGCCCTTTTCCCGCCATATATATCGCCATTATAAATGGCAATATTGGAAATAGCATTATCTATTTTGGGGACGTCAATGTCATATGTAAAAAAGCCAGTTATGCCATTAGCGCCCTTATTAACTCCCCATGTAAGCCATCCCAGCTTATTTAGGTTCTTACTCACTTTAATGTTCTGAACATACACCCCTCGTGCCAGATCAATCTCGTCACATATCCACTGCTGGCCGTCTGCATCCGTATAATTGCCGCCGGAGGATACTGGAATACCGGGCAGACCATTTGGAGTTGCGATAGATGCAAATTGCGGCTCATGGTAGGGTTCGTATGGGGTGGCAACTGTCCCGATTTCGATTTGCGGATAGATGACTGTGTCGATTGGATTGCCCACCTGCTTAGTGTCAAAGAAAAAGAACAGCTTTTTATTGTTTGAATCAAAATACAATGGTCCACCGCTTAAAACAACTTTTCCATCTGTTGGTCCGCCAACGGATAAAGGTTTATCGGAGAATCTAATCATGGATAAGGATACACCAAATACACTATTAGGTGTTCCTATACACCTAACCCCACCATCTTCCTGGACTGTATATGTAACACCATTCAGCTCAGTTTTGGTTCCAACTCCACCTAATAATGGGTATGGGAACGGAATCAGATTCTTCCCGTGTACATTAACTCCGATCTTATCTCCATATGGTTTTGGTACGCCGCCGGTGTACGGCTCGTAAGGAGCAGCCGAAGAACCCATATTAAACATGATGTTTTTTAAAGTCATCGTCTTTCCTTCACTTGCTGTGTATCCATTTCCGGCGTACAATGTTATTGTCTCAGTATCGTTTTTCAAAGATAATACTACACTCTTTTCAATCCCAGGAAGAAGTCGGAAACCAGGCTGATTCGGAACCGTGATATAGCACACGTCTGAATCAACAAAATCATCTGATAATATATCAGCTGTGATTATATAATCTCCAGCGCTAAGATGGATGTCATAAGTCCGCCTTTGATATATTTCTACATCGCCATATTTCCACAACTGTGCCCCTGTACTCCATCGCATCCCTGCAGATTCAATCTCCTGCGGATAATCTGGAGACGGTGACGGCTTACCACCTGTGTAAGGCTCCCAGGGGAGAGGGGCGGAACCGGCACATATCATAGTATCTTCCGAAGCTGGTCCATTCAAGCACATTAGTCTTATTTTTGTAGTACCTTCTGTAATTTTTATGACAGTATTTGATGTAGGAATCGATGTTGGTCTTGAAGCAATGTTGTCATCATTGTAGAATCTGATTCTATAACCGTCACTGTTCGTTTCTGCAATTTTTATATAATATGTTCCTATGGCCACAGGTATTTCATCGTATGTTACAGAATTTGGGTATGAGCTGTTTTGAATTTCCTGTATTACTTCACCTTGCGTTTCTCCTGTAATAAATACATTTTTACCCGATGAGATATCCAGTAATTGCGCCCCTGTAGTCGTTACCTGCTTGCTCCTACCGTATACTTTCAGTCCCTTCAAGGGCTTCTTCTTGCAGTCTGCCAGCACTACCGGCGGTTCCCCGGAAGCTTCTGCCACCTTACTTTGTGGCCCCATCCGGTACAGCCTGCCGGGTTCGGTGCCGATATAGCCCATGTTGCCGGATATAATGTCCTGTCCTATTATCGTAAGCATTGTACTTCAACTCCTTTGTCGGATGTTTCTGTTGGAAGGATATATAAGATATTTCCCTCCAGCATTGTTCCTGAGAAGACCTGTGCTGTTTCTGCCGGAATTAGACTCATCTTTTCCTTATCAGACACGAAACCAACATAGATATCGCCACCCGTTAAGTTTTTTATCAGGTAACTACCAGACACCATATAATTCAATCCCATCGCAACAAGATCAAACTGCAATTCCGTGTCTGCTGTTGTCGCTTTTCTCTGGATACTTATCTTTTCCATGGCTTCTTCCTCCTTTTCTTAAAAATTCGCACAAAAATAACACGTCTTTCGGCGTGCCATCATTGTTTTCATAACTGTATTGATATTTAATCAATATCCATGCCATTTACACTTTTCACATATTTCTTCCCAATTAGGCTTTTTCTTAAATCTCTCAGGAACTGTCTCCTTTTTAATAATTCCATCCACTGCATCAGAGTTTTCAATACAATCAATGGGTTCTATATTCTCATCTACCAAGGGACACATTACAAAATCAGGGCCATACATGTTTACATTCCTTCCACATTCTCAAGCTGATCAACAATATCTTCCAGGGCTTTTCCATCAAAGAAAGGAGTCTGCATTACTTCTTCAATGCCGTGTGCTTCCATAAAATCATCACCATACCACATATCAAAATGTTTCTCGTTAAATGGATCCACACCACACTCTTTTCCGTTATAATCAAACAGGACATGTGTGCATATGCTGTTAATCCTATCCCTTAAATCTTTTGCTGTCATCCTTCAGTCCTCTCTATGGTTTGGACACTTTAAGCAAATTTGCTTATAATCAGCTATCTTCAACACCTCATCCGAAATTGTCCAGTCCGGTGCCAGACCTTCGACATTCATATGAATATCAAAGCATATTCCATCATCAATTTTTGTTTTCATTAATGGACAATCAATCTTTTTTGTTTCCATATTTTTCTGCCACCTCCCTGATTTTTAGTGTTGGAGCATCAAACTGTTCTTTCTTGAACGCTGTTCGTATATTATTATTCTCCACATCCACATATGTAGCACCATTCGGACCATAATAGTTTATAAATCGTCCCTTCCACCGTGTCAGTGAAATATCAGATTCTTTAATAAATTGTTCTGCCTCAGCTCTGGTAACTCCATGTTCTCTTACTGCATTTATATGACTGTTATCAAATGTAAATTCTGAAACATCTATCTTATGTGGATTTATTTGGGGAATACCCTTTATTTTTTCCTCTGATAATTCTGCCTTTATTTTATCATTTATAGCGGATTCTTCAAGAGCTTTCTGCTCAGCTTTCGTCGGCATGAACTTTCCTCTTAGCCCATCCTGTGTAATCCGTACTTTCTGCTCCTTCAAGCCCATTTTTTCTGAGAAATCTTTATATGTCTGCATCTGCCCTTGGTACTTGGCTTTTGCCAGGATTATTTCCTGTTCGTCGGCTCCACCTTCTTTTAAGAGCTTTATCTTCTCCCTCTGGGCACGCATGGCACGCTCCATCTTTCTCTGCTGCTGAGTAGCTTCATAGGTCGTATACTGCTTTCCATGGTATTCCTTTGGAGTGTTCTCTTCCTGGATCTGTTGTTCCAGCCATTCGTCCGTATAAGTTCGCACAGAACCAGGTGGAAAAGGTCGATAATCATGCCTGCAGTTGGCACCTTTCAAGCCGGCAACGTCTCCAAGACCACAGATATCTCGCAACTGCTGCATGCTCCACACTTTTCCTTGCCACGGCTGATGGGTTGGACGGGCTCCCCTGTGGAAGGTCACCTCATACATATCGGTACCAAGCTCATCAGCGACCTGTTCCATTATCTTTCCCTGTACCTGACGGAATCCGGTCAAAACCGCACGCCTGGCTGCCACATCGATCCTGTCTCTGTGTCCAGAATCATACTCTATGTATCGCAGCCCAGAGGCCGACATCTGATTAATTGTCCGCTTCAACACTGTATTGTAATCAAAGGCCCCAGAACGGATATCTATAACTGCCTGATCCATGGTAGATCTATAATAATCCATCAGTGGCGAGGACTGTATTCTCCCTGTCGCCGGATTCCGGATTGCAAATCCCATAGAACCTGCAAGGTTCTGGTATTCTCCTTGGAGTTGCTTCTTGGTCGCCTCAACCAACTGCTGCAGTACAATGTTGTCTTGGAAGGGGATCTGCTGCAGACCTGCAAGCTTATAGTAATGCTCCTGCTCGTAGTACTGCCTGTACACTTCATCAGAAAATATCCGATTCATTTCTGCGTCTGTTGCCTGTAACGCACTCTGGATCCATCCACGGATATCTTCCTCTGCCATTCCCAACTGCTGCAACCTGGAAATCTGCCAGTCTACGGATGCCGTTGCAAAACCATTTTCCTTGATCCTGCGAACGATGTCCGTCATAATCCGGATTTCCAATTCAGAAAATATATTTCCGACTTTGGCAGTAAGCTTCTCAATTTCATTTTCGGTCATTCAATCACCGTATCCTCCGGCTGCTGAACTGCTGCCTTTGCCTGTTCCTCTGTTTCCCCATACCATTTCATTCTATATTCCCATAGCGACATTGCTCCCATGGAAACATCCTGTCTGTCAGACTGCCGTTCTGATTCCACATCCGTTACAATGGAATCGTCCCAATCAAAGGATGTCTGATAGGTTCCAGAAGAACACAGGTGGTATATGTCGCACCAGAATGCAATTGCATCTACCAGATCTTCCAGCGCATGCTGTAAAGCAGTCTGGCAACTCTGGACAAAAGAATAAGACCGCTGTTTGCTGGCCTTTATCTCCTCTGCGGTCTTGTCTGTATTATTCGGATCTGAAATTGTGCCATAAGCCAGATTACAATCAAATTCAATCATCCTCATAAGATGGTTCCAGCCATTGAAGTATGATGTATCTCTGATGTCTGGTGAAAATGTGTCCATGTATGGCTTATCGGTGGCTCCGGTATTATACTCAACAGCTCTGTATAACCTCTTTTTGCCAGCCGGATAAATCGGTTCTCCTGTACTCTGATTTCGCCCTAACAGACTCTGTGCAATATGCACGGCAGACTCTTTGCTCTCATATTCCCAATTGATCTGAGAATATCTTTTATCTGCTTCCCGGATATGTTCCACAGCTCTTGAGAACACGGAAGCTCCCAGCGGACTGTCAGAATCTTTGTTATTTCCAAGCGGTACCCTAAAATAACCAAATGGCAGCTTTTCTATGCCGGAAAACGTGACTTCTTCTGCAAGTTCTGACCACTTTGTGACTGTATTAACTGGAATCTCCGTACCGATCAGCCCCTCTGTCCGGGAGACGAATGCACGGTTTCGGATATTTAGAAATCCGTCCTTCAGCGTGTGGATCTCTATCCGACTGTATATTTCGTTGTCCCTACGAAACTGATCCAAAAATGCACATTTCGTGATCGCTTCTGAGTCAAATTCCAGGGGGAAGAAGTTATCTGCCTGGATATACTGAACAGAAATGCCATTCACAGTCACATAAGGCTTGAAGATCAGGCTGCCTTTCGCATCTGCATACTCAACCTGAATCCGAAGCTTCTCAATTACTTTCTGATATATTTCATCAATGTAGGAAGCCTTGACGCTTCCGGAAACTTCACTCTTTACTTCCAGTACCGTCAATCTGGCAAGTTCTCCTGCCACCGCTGCCGCAATCCCGGCACTCTGTGTGGTAGAATCCAGCCAGGGAGCCTTATCCCTGTATAGCATAGACCACATCTCAATATGTGCTGCTGTTTTTCCACTCATTGCATAATCAATCTGCTCATCCTTGTCCAGGATCTTACGCAATGCCTGATACATTTTTGTATAATTCATATTCATCACCCGTACTTGATGAGCTGGCTGATCAGCCGCTCAAATGTATATTCAAAACTGTCTAACGAGTCAATGTCACTGGTTCCGTCATCAAGTCTGACGTTCTTCGTCAGCTCCTTCGGATCCCAGACTGCTGTACATAAAGCTGTTACAAGACTGTCACATTCCCCATCCATATAAGCAAAACGGCCCTGAGCCATCAAAATGGAAGTCGCATTGATACGATCATTAATCTCTGTTTTCAATGCATTCTCTACTCTGATCCAGCCAAGACCATTTTTTCTCAAACTACTGCGGATTCCTGCGATCAGCGTCTGCTCTGCGCTGTCCGCGTAAACCACTGTAATAAATCCATATCGACTCAGTATCCTCTGGCAGAAATTGCAGAACATTTTTCCAAGCATATCCGGATCTATCTCCAAAGGATTTCCACTTTCATCTTTACAGTTGATCCATTCTGACGCCAGAGGGATGACTTTCTGAAATCCTCTTGTTATCGCTGTAGCTGTAAAAGAGTGTCCGGATCCAGAACCACCAAAGTCAATACCAAGATTAATCTCCATGATGTCTTTTGGCTTTTCCTTCATGGCAAAGCCAAACTTCTTGGTACTGATATCGTCCGCAAACCGACGATAAATCAGCCCATTGGCTACAACGCGCATTCCCTTAATGTCACGCATATACCAGATTGAATTGACGTCATACCTGCTTTCAATCTCGTGGAGACGCTCTGTAGTGATATTGATGTTATCGTAGATGGTACAATGCATGTAATTATAGCCACCTGGAAAATCCCCTTCTTCCTGCTGCCGCTGGTATCTGTCAATGTATTCTGAATAAATGGCAGCCCTTGGGTTATCCGGGTTCAGATCCCAAAACACTTTCAGTCGTTTCGCCGCCAGCTGACGGTTGAATGCCTCTTTGATGGTATTGTCATGGTGAAGGTTAATCTCGGTTGCGATCCACATCCCATAGGAGTTACCACGAATTTTCTTAAAGCTGTCTTCTTTAGCTCCACCTGCAAAAATTACAATCTTCTGCTTGTTATGAGTTGCTGGACCTTTAATAAACAATGCTTCATTGTCCTTGTATTTTCCCCAATGGCTCTGGCCGCGGAAAATCCATTCAAGGCCCATTCCATTACAGTCACCGATGTTCATCTTTGCATTCGCCATTGTGGAGCCTGTTGCAAGATGGATCTTATCCGGTGTTGTTTTCAATTCATGCGCAAAAGCAAAAACATTATCAACTGTCTTACCAGCACGAACAGCACCCTCCGCCACATTGTAAGAACAATCCCGGCATTTGCGGATGTAGTCTTTGTGCTTTTCAGAAAAATGAAAAAGAATCGTCTTCTTCCTGGTGAAATTATTTACTGCTGCCATAAATCTCACCCTCTATATCGTCCAGATCTTCAATCTCCTGGTTATTACCGGTAAGCTTATCTGTCTGTGCTTTCATCTGTGCAATTCGTACACGCTGTTCCTCAGAGGCAGCTTCCCAGTTCTTGTGCAGCATCTCATCATACTGCTTGATCATGCTCCGAAGCTCACCCTGGGCTCTTGCCTGGGCTTTCAGGAAATTGTTCTGCTTGTCCCAGGCCTGCTGTACTTCCCACTTCTCGCCAATAACATTGCCCTCTTTTTCTTCGATTTTCTCAATGGTCTTATCCTGCTGATCTTTCACGTAAGCTATTTTCTGAGCCCGGATGATGGCAGCATAGGCAAGCTGGATCTGATGCCACAAAAGATCCAGCGGATCCGCCTTATCAATGGCAGAAAAAATCTCCCTGGTTTCCTCAGGGAGATACTTGGAAAAGAATCCATACTTCTCGGCATTTTTATTTCCAGGTGGCCCGATCCCATTATGATTTCCAAATGGAGCACCCCTCTTTCTTTTAGGCGAACGTTCGCTTTTCTTTTCCGAGCGTTCGTTTTCCCACTTATGAGTACACTTCCATCTCCGGACAGTGCCCTCTGGCAGATTCAGTTGACTTGCAATCTCAACCAACTTCTGCCCCTGCAGGTACATCTCTTTCGCCTGCTCTATTCTCTTGTCCGGCGCTCTGGCCATGTCCCATCACCTCGTGTTTGTCGTTTTGTCGGCATGACAAAGGCAGCCCCGGGGAGCTGCCTATATGTTGGTACGTGTATTTTATTATTGTGTCATCATATATCGTTTCCAACTGAATCAATACCATATAATTTTGCAAGTTTTTCTGAATTTATAAGATCCTGCATTTCAATCTCTTTACCTGTACTTACAACATTAATTGGTTTCTGAAGTATATCTCCTTTTAAATGCTCTAAATCTCTTACTTCATATATTTTTCCAATGGAAACGCTTACTATTCCTTCTGAAACTAACTGCGAAAAAGTTGCTTCCACCTGTTCCTTTGTATATCCTGGAACTTCAATTTCTTTCTTCTCAGGAGTTAATTTTCTAATTATCCCCCTTACAAGTTCTTTATCCATGTTTTTCACACCTTCTTTTAATTTTTAGAGTGCCTAGCATCACGCAACTTCCAGATTTAATTCACCCCTTAGCTCCTCTTATTCCAATAAGTCCGCTTAAAGCTTCTTGTAACACACGAGAGTAATTTACCCCTCGTTTATCAGCTTCCACACTCATCCAGTATGGAATTGTACAGTTCTTTTTAACAGCCCTATTGTCTGCTTTTCTTCGATACTCAGAAAAATCAATATCAACTAGTGTAACAATATCATCTTTTTCTGGTTTTACTTTTACACTATATGGCTGTGGAATTTCTTTTCCGTCATCCTGAAAGTCAATTCCCATCAATCCAATAGCATCTCTTGCCATTTCCATTGCGTCAGGGATGGACTCGCCCTGTGTTCCAATATCAAAATCTGGAACCTTCACATAGTATCCGTCCCTGGTTTTTTCCATAAAAACTGGATACGCTGCCTTCATTGTTTTTCCTCCTTAAACATCCTGTGTATGGTATTAAGCTTATGAGGTTTTAACCAAACTAGAACAAGACACTGGGGTTATTTCAACCCCAGTTTTTTCACAATGTCTTGCGCAAGACGTTCATTGATTTCGGAATGTCGTGGGATAGGCTCAACTCTGTATCCATCTGTATAGAGGTCATGATTGCCACCATTTCGTTTAAAAAACCACCCATTTCGCTCAAGACGTTTGATTAGGTCTTTTCTTTTCATCTAGTCACCTCATGCGAAACTATTATTTACTTGTTACAAGTATATTATACGCACTTTATACGTATTTGTCAATAGTAAATGCGTATTTTATACGCATAAAGTAAAAGACACCTTTTTAGATGTCTTTTACTCGGTGACTATAAGTGGTTTTGCACCATTATAGCGGTGGCGCGGCCAATCGGAACACCAGGACTCGAACCTGCAGCTCAGATGAACCGCTCATGCTCCCTCCCGATTGGGGAGGTGTTCCGGTAGCTGTGCTCCTGATACGTTGCCGTCCAGAATGTCACAGCAAAGCAGGTTTTTCCCTTGATTATCGTACAAGTGAGTCCTTTCCTGCAAAAACACATAAACGCCGCTTATCTACTAAGCAGTAACAGTACCTTTGGCCTTGGTCTGGTACTAACCAAATCAACTGCCAGGCTGTAACACCTGGCAGTCGCTTGCGATCCATACGTGCCGCTGTACCAATCGCTTGGAGGTTTCCGGATTCTTTTTTTGCGAATCCATATTTTTATTTATGTCTGCAACATTTTTCTGTTTTCCTACTCTCGAAGTACACAGACAGTTTTGCGGCACATTCATCACACTACTTTAGGGGGATTCCTCTACAGGAATTTTTCAGTGATTCCAGTCTACATAGTACCATAGAAAAAGCGAACATGACCGAACATTTTACAAATTTTCCAAATTCTTTTTCAGATATCGGTCATGGCGCATCCGGCAATTATCTTCGGTGTACTTGATTCGGCGTTTCGGGAACCTGTCGTTCATGTTCAGGGCGACTGCTGCCCAGGTCATGTCATCCAGATAGTAGAACCGGAACATCTGTCTTAAATCGCTCTGGGGGATTTTCTCAATGAAATCATCTACCGCATTGACCGCTTCCTGCAGTTCATCTTCCAGGATCTGCAACTTTACAATTCTTTTCCTGATCATATTTTTCACTTGATCCACTTCTGGGACGGGATAGCCAGTTATCTTGATTGAACCAATGGTACCATCTTTTCTTGTCCCCTTAACCGTATCCGATACCACGCCTTCTTTTTCGATTCTGGCCAGTCTGCGTTCATCCCGGTCTTTTCGATCCTGCAGGTTCTTGATTTCCTCTTTGAGTTCTATGTATTGCTCCAGCACTGTCTTGTCCATCGGTATCACCTCCCAGCTGTTCGTATCTGCGTATCAGCACTATAATCGCCGGCTCTGATCTGGCATCCTCCAGGAGCTTCCTGGCCTTGTCTGGATTCATGTTGTAGGCTCTTGCCATCTGTAATACAATTTTGTCGTCAGTCATCCGGTACCTCCGAATCACGTGGCATCTGGAAAATCATTTTCTTTTCAAGTTCTTCTCCTAATGTTTCTGCGAGTAATTCATTCTCTTTTGTGAGGGGTGCTTCTCTGAGTGTTTTTCCGATTTCCGGAATAATACCTTTGATGATCTCAGAACCCACACAAGCTTTCTGAATCATATCCAGTACCTTGGTGGCTTTCCTTTTGGTGGAATATTTACCAATATCTAAGGTTTCATCGGTATCTGAGCAGGTGATTCTTACATCACCCTCAACTTCCATTATTCCAATTGCCGGTGAAGTATCGAAATTGATTAAAAGTTCTCTATTCTGACTTCTGATTAACATTTTCTTTCTTCTCCCACTTTCTGCACTCCCTGCAGCGAATCTTGTCACTGCAGAAGGTACCATTGATTTTTATGTACCTCGAACAGGTCGGGTGAACATATACAATCAGCTCCCCCACCCTACCAGTGCTGTGTTTACAGGTTTTGTATTTTTCTGCCATAGTCAGCTCCTTATCGTTTCATACAGTTTCTTCTTGGCGTTGTATTTCAGCGTAACAGGCATACCGCAGTTTATACAGTTCAGCTCAATCAGATCTGCGGTCTCATTCGTAAAATATCTTGCCGTACCACCGCATTCACAGTTGATAAATGCCCTTTTCAAATCCTTTAGTTCCGTCTTCTCGCCGCATTCTTTGCATCCAAAATAGCTAAGCTGATATTTGGCGCAGAAGGTTTTTATCTTCCCGCAGTGTTCACAGCGAATATGTAAAAATCCGGTATAGCCTCTTAGTTCCTGCGTCAGATTTTTATTGATCTCCATAGGTGCCGCCTCTGGTTCTTCCCGAACAGGTTCTTTGGGGGCATTTTTTTCCGGTGTTACCATCTGATTCACAGCCTCTTTAAAATCCGGATTCTCCACAGCCGGTACTTCAACCAGGAATCGTTTCCCGTTCAAAACAGTTCCCAGTGACCGGAACAGGTATCTTTCTTTTCCGGGTTCCATAACACGATCTGGTGCAACCAGAACTTTCTTTCCCTGGAGAAACTTCTTCAATGCGTCCTCTAACTTCATTTCCTGCAGCATAACTCATCCTCCTCTCTTTTTGCCAAGCATTCCAGCAGTACCATTTGTATTTGTAGTGCTTAATACTGTTGATTGCTCCGTTATTAGCTCCTGCTGCCACTTTCTGCAGGTATGATCATCTGTTACCAGGATTCCCTTTCGATTGCATAGTCCGTCTTCGTTATCTTTGCATGTCCTGCATATTTTTTCTTCCATCTGATTTTCCTTTCTCCAGTATTTCTTTTCTCGTCAGGTTCCAGTCGATCAGCAGCTTGGCATCTCTGGTACCGCTGATCGGAGTATCTACTGCTTCCACCAGGTATTTTTTATCCAGAGCGTATACTCCGGCAATGGCAGCTCTTACTTGGCGTGGCTTCTTTTTATACATCCTGCAGATATCTTCCACCAAGACGCTCGCCTCTACTATGTGCCCTTCGAGGTCTGTGATCTGATATAGTTTCTTCATAGTCAGCTCCTTTAGTGTCCGCTTCTAAGCATGCAAAACAGTAATTCTATCAAGGAGCGTTTTCTTGGCCCTTCACGGCACGGCAATACAGTTGCCAGCTTCCACCTGTCCAGATCTATATCTATCGGCGTAGGATTTTCAAATTCGTCTGTAGCTTCTGCATACGTTGGTATTGCAACCATTACGCCAAAATAATTTGAGGAGTCCGGAAACCGATCATGCATGTGTTTTGCCATTTTCCCACTGCGAAAATCCGGTAAAATATCCTTGTAGCACTCCATTGTGGTTACAATATAGTTTTTCTCTCCCAGGAAGTTGAGGCCGTTCCCGCTATAGACATCTTCTTTACAGCTTTTGATTTCATAGCAAGTAATTATGCCCTTTTCAATTCCGGATATAGACATCTGATCTGCTGGAGAAAATTGCATATAATCAACTCTTTTTCCTCTAGCCGTCCATGGGTCAACACTCACCTCACTGGCCCAGTGTTTCCCAGCTCCTGCAAAGCGTGTATTTATGAGTATCTGTCCAAGGAATTTTGTCGTTTCTGCTCTTGTCATCTTCATCGCCTCTCTTCAATTTCTATCGCACGATCAAAGAGCCAGCGGAACGCTTCCAGAATTGTATCTTTGGTGATGCCATTATGTGTCGGCATATCCAATACAGCCCAAATTGCCCGAAGCTTTTCGTCTTCGCTATACTTGCCGCTCTTGATCTGCTGGAAAACAGCCTGTGCTTTCCCGATATTTATTCCATACTTTTCTATATCGTGATTTTTCATTTTGTTTATACTCATAGCCAGCTCCTCCCAAATATCTTCCGGAATTCTTCCCTGCTGCCACCCTCGGCTTCAAAAGCTTCCTGACCCATTCTGTGGAGTTCATCCATTACTGCCTGGTCTCTATGCACGGCGTGTGGCCCAAACTGGTGACATTCCCGGCATAGATCTACTTTCAGTCCGTATTCTTCGGATAATTTCCGGTTGGGACCGCCGAATATATGATGTTCTTCTGTTTGGGCGTATCGTCCGCATAAGTAGCATCTTCCTTTCCTGCTGCCTAAGATGCTGGCCGGATGTGATCTTCTTTTTTTCTTTTTGGTTCCTTTCGGGAACTTCAGTTCTACATCCATACGCCCACCAGATTCTGCGGATCCCACGGTGTAGCCGGAAGAAACATTAACCTTGTATGGTACCGGAACAACGTATGGAGTTCTTTCACGTTTTTTCTCACTATTACAATATTTGTTGGCCGCGATCCCTCGAATAGTCTCGCTACGCTTTTTTCCCGGGTAGTCAGTTGGATTTTTATATATTGCAAATGACGGAATTTTCATTTCGCTCATGTCTATCTGAGCTACATTTTCTACAATTACATCTTTTTTGAACACTTTCGCTCCTTTCTCCCTGCCCCTTACAGGTCGGAGCAGGGAAGTAAAATTGTGATATATTAGATTTAAAAAGCACCCTACTTAATTCCGAGTTCTTCGTAGATGTTATAATTGGCCAGATCTTCAAATTCTATATCGATATTCATTTCCCTTTTGGCCTGTTCGTAGGCTTTTGCAGTTCCAATACGATCCACGTAAGCCCTGGCCGCATTGTAATCGTCAAGGAACCGCTTGTTTTCCGTTGTATATCCCCAGGCCATTTTAATTGCATACAAGGAAATCACCACATTCACAATTGCTATATAATCTTCTGCCTGTTCCAACTTTTCCTGTGCTTCCCGGATCACAGCATCCGTTACAATTTCTGTCGTTTCCTCTTCCTTTGCCTTAAGGTAATTCTGCAAAATTACAGCCTGTTGACCTGTCAGTCCGGCAATCTGTGCCAGAGATACTCTAAAGTCTAAAGGCAGCTTACATTTTTCCTGTTCTCTGGCCTGTCGCCTTCTCTCTGCCCTGTTCATTTTTTCACCTTCTGAAGCTCTTTCAAAAACTCAACCAGTTCCGTTTCACTGTTTGGAAATTTGTTGTATTTTTCATGGTATGTCCATTTGGGGATATGGTCATTTCTTTTCGGCTCAGGACCTCCAACCAAGTGCATATAATATAATTCGCCCGGATTGTACCACTGTGACCGTTTCGGTTCTGGAGCATACTCTTCTACGATCAATCGCGCGCCATTCTCAAAATCATATTTGTAATATCTCACACCTGTATGCTTGTCTTCGTACCAAATCCCCCATAATTTATAGGTTCTCAGCCACGTTTTGCGCTCTGTATCATTTCGCATAATTTCCAGAGGCTGTTGTTCAGAATCTCCCTCTTGGTATGCCTTCACCACATTTCTGATCAACCTAAGACCACCGGTAATGATCTGTTTTTCTAATATCGTCCTCTTCGGTACACCTTGATCTGCAATGGAAAGAAAATCTTTCAGTTCTGTTTCTGCCGATTCCAGAATATCTTTCATCAATGCTTCTGATGGAATCGGAATATCATTAAGCTCTGGCGGCCACTTTTCTAGTACTTTCGGATTCTGATCTATAAAATTGCCATCATCTTCAATTTCCCATTGCCTTTCGTCCCTGTTTTCTGCTGCCTGCTGGCAACATTCTGACTTGGTTTGTTGTGTCAGCATATACTCTGGATGGTTCGCGATATTATCCTGTCCTGGAATCTGATCAGTATCATTATTAGCCGTTTCAGTCGTCTCTGGCCTATGGGTGGAAGCATCACACTCCAGCTTGCACTCGCCTCGCATACTGCAGTTCCAGCAGCATTTTTCATGGCAATTTTCTCCATTTCCAGGATTGTGTTTGTGTTCTTCCGATAAAGTACAGGTTTTTCGAGGATCATATGCGCACCTGCCAATATTGGGGAGGATCTCATTTTTCTGTTGCGCCGGCGCAAATTCTTCTACCGGAGTTGTGAGATTCTGATATTCTGTCTCCATGCGTGTTTTTGAGACATAACATATTGTCCGGCCAAACTGATCGTAAAAAACAAAATCTCCTCGTCCCGGTCTATAAACTGCTGCAAACTCTGCGCCCATAGCACGAAATCGCTTTGTTCCTCCCGGGAGAAGACCAGTATATCCGCAGTCCAGGAAGCTCCTTACCATTCTGGCAGTGGTTGGATCAAATACTTCGTTCGAATCATAGTGAGGATAATTCTCTTTTCCTTTCTGGCGTTCTTCCTTTTTCTCTTTCTTCCAGGCCTTTTCCATACTGCAGCCCTGACAGTCATTGGAAATGCAGGTTTCCTCATGCTTGTATATGCAATTCGGAAAACGCTTTTCATGCAGGTTTCCGCTTTTAAGTGCTATTTCTTGATCTTTTTCCTTATTTTTATTTAGATTTTCTGTACTCTGGGAATCTGATATTGTTTCGGCATTTTCCGAAGCGCAATGGTCATTATCCTCATATGCAATTTCTTGACTTTCACCTTCAAATACAGCTTCATATGTATGTCCTCCTGCTGCCAATGGATCAAACAGTTCTCTCATGGTACGTAAAAAGTCTTCCCATGAAAGGTCTTCTGCTTCATTCTGGCCAATCTTGGCAAATAACGGAGTCGGATACTTGTGGAACATAAGAAAAGCATTATCTGTTTTAAAAGTACTTTTGTCTTTATACACAATATCTGCCATTTCTTTTATAGAATTAGAAGCATAAGCTTCGCTTGCATATAGCGTGTTCAAGGTCTTTTTCTTGTTTCGGAAGTATTCAAAGATAGTATCTTTTAAAATTTGCTCAGGGGTATGCTGTTCCTGCTGCCAGTTTAAAAGTCTGGCCGGATTGTTTTCCTGTTCTTTGTTGTACTCCTTTAAGTCCCTGATGTCCTCCCGGTATGTCTCCGGGTATAGATGACTTCTGTCTTCCTCCGGGAGCTGCCGCATATCCACAAGCTTCGAAAACTCAAAGTTTTTATATTTTTCCTGGATTTCCGGTCTGTCCCCAGGAACTGAAAAGGTTTCATACACCTTTTTAAATTTCGAAACATTATCAGCGGACATGTTGTATTCTGCCTTTGCAAATTCCGTAAGGGAACTATAACCATCTTCCCGGAATCTCCCAGAAGCTTCTATCCTGGTAAGCTGCCAGCCAATCATAACGAAGCTTTTCCCTATCCCGAACAGGTTTTCCTTGATTGAAGTCTTCGCTTCCTCATATCCCTGTAGGGTAAGTTGATATTCTTCCATTTTTTCTAAACCTCCTCTTCATTCGGCATAGCCCTGTGATACTGATATCTTACTGTGTGTATTGTTTCCAGCTCCAGGAGCTGTGCCCAGAGTTTTTCATTTTTTACCGGTTCGCCGGCGCTGTTTTTCCAGCCGTTTTGCTTCCACTTTTTGGCGTATTTGTGATACGTGGCCAGATAGCTGCAGTCTGTGTGGACTGTTACCAGGGCTGGCCGGATCAGCCGCTGGAATGCAGCTATGATCGTCAGTAGTGCCAGCTGGTTCTGTGTGGTCCCTTCCGGCATCCGGCCTACGCCCTGACGGAACTGGTCTTTACAGGTGATCTTGTAGTAGTACTTTGCTTCCTTGGGCTTTGGCGCCCGGGATGATGTGTATATGTATATCTCTGTCTGTAGTGCCACTTTTTAGATCCTCCTATCCAGCTTGATCATGGTGTAATGACGGTATTTGTAACCAGTAACCGGGTTGATTCCCTCAAAGGATTCTGCTATGTAATAGCCTTTTTTCGGTTTGATTTCTTTTGGCCATCTTTTCAGCTTTTCTGGTTTCGGTTCTGGAAGCGGCATGTTCCGGGAATGGCTGTAGCTGGTTTCCCGGAGTCTTGGCTTTGCCGGTGTTCCGTCTTTCTTTTCTTCTTTCGTTTTTTCGTCTTTGGTGAGGTAAGCCGCAAGTCTTTTAAAATCTTCTTCCGGGCATTTGCTCTTTTTAATCTGAGCTATGTATACCCCACCATATGGCCATGCCCTCTCTATAAGGCTCGCAGTGTCTCCGATATCGTTCGCAATAAAATGAATATGCCAGGCTCCTTTGGTTCCTCTCTCAATATTCCGGATCCAGAAGAGCTGCCTTCCCCTTTTTCGGTATATCTTCTTCAGCTTGTCCATTGCCTGCCTGAACTGTTTCTGCGCTGTTGCCATATCTGGCGGCCGGTTCTCAGGCTTGTATGTATAGGTGGCCCAGAGATCACCCGGTGAAAAATAAGCCATCAGAAGAAGCCTTGCTTTCTTTGTCTTATTCCAGGCATTCACCCTTTGAATATCTTCTGGGGTAAGTTTCTTCTTCTTTTTTCTTTTCTCTCCCGGGGCTCCATACCTTCCATCGTGGTTTTCTTCCACATACAGGATATCTTTCTTCTGAAGATTCCAGACTTTACGCTTGGTTCCCATAACATTTAGCTCCTAAGTTTAATATCTTTATCAAGTTCGAAACAGGGGAAATTCCCCTGTTCTATTGACTCCCAGCCACTCAAATGTTATAGTAATGACAGATGTTTTTATCAGGCGACTGGTAATCTTTAGCCCGTGTATTTGAGGTACACGGGCTATTTTCATGCAATTATGTAATCTCCGCCATGGAGAACGCACCTTTCTTCTGCCATATTTTTGGCATCCTCTGCTGTCCCAAAATGACTCTGTAAATGGCCGTCTGCATAGTGAATGATCCATATTGTCTTTTGGGGCGGCTTGTCCTTGGATTTTTCCATTGACTTTTCCTTTCTACCCTTCTACAATAAGAGGGTGATAAACTATTTTTGTCCATTGGACACCGGATCCTGTCGAGTTCCCAGCTCTTCAGGATCCATTTTCTTTTAATAATCTTTCCAGACGTTCTTTTGCATTTCTGCAAACCTCCCGTGAGGATTTTTCATGCAATATTGAATCGAAGAAGATCGTATATCTGGCATCCATTTTGGCTTTTGGCTCATACCCTGCATCTCGGATGTGTATGTAGCAGCCTTTGGTGTGCGATGCCATGGTAAGCTCAGCAAATGCTGACGTCTGGGCAGTTACCTGCATACACAAACCAAACAGTTCCATAACTTCTTTTTCCAGTATCATGATTCCCTTCTTTCCGGCTCCGTGGCATCCAGACAGAGCCACACGATTACGGACAATGCCACTGCTCCCAGCGCCTGTCTATTCTCTCCCCACTGCCAGAACGGCAGGTATGTAGCCAGGATGCCAATAATGATTGACAACACAATATCTCGTTTCAAGCTTGTCTCCTTTCTGCTGCCTTATCCGGCAGCTTTTTGTCTGTAGAATCCCATTACTTTTCTGGAAACCTCATCGATAATCTCCTGAATTTCCTCTGGTGTCTTATCCTTGGAATAATCATCGTGAATTCGGATTTCTCCGGATCCATATGGGATTGTCTGTACTACAGCCATGTGATCACCTCCCTGTTACTATGGTATGGATTACGGTTGTACGGGGTTACTGCACTTCTTTCTCCTTAGACCAGATTTTTCTGGGGAAAGCTCTAGGAGCTGATCTGCAGCTTTTCTGAATACTTTGTCTCGCATTTGTTTATTGGAAAACATTTTATTTATACTTCCAATTCCATTTTTCATGTAAATATGTAGAATATACACACCACTATCGTTTCCTAGCTCATTCTTTTTATCTTCATAGCTGAGTACTTGAATTTCTCTTGCATTGAAAACAACATCATCAATGCTTATAAAAATTGGATCTATTTCAATCACCTCTTTCTGTCGAAACATGTCGAATGGTATTTGTTGACTTTGCTTATTTTCTCTCATATTCTGTAGATACAGGCACTGCCATGCCGAGTATTATGAAAGGAGCCGATTTTATGGAATTAACAAACGAAACCTTAAAGGCGTTTAAAATCATTTTCTGTGAGTACAAACGCCGCTTGAAATCAGGTTTCACAAAGCCTGATTCTCTAAAATTTGAAAGCAATGATATTTACCAACTCGATGCTTTCAAAAGCTGGGCACAGCCAGATATTCGTTATGCTATTAGCGAATTAAAGGCTGCCAAATACCTAAAGGCTGATGTTATTGGAAACATCAAAATCACTGAAGCTGGACTTGCTTATATGCAAAACAGACCGCGAGAATTTTTCGAAGATCTTTCCAAACTATTCGACCTTGCAAGTATCTTTATCTGATCCTTTTTAACCAAGCAATGAATCATTTGTTGTATAGGATTCCTGTTTACGCAGTTTTCCTTTATCAGAATAATTTGCGAAATGTATAGTCGTATCTACTTCGACCCTGACATGAAAATCATCAGGTGTACAACTGATCAGGAATCCTGTACAACCATCACCAAAATCTTCCCCGTTAATTTTGAAAATCTTCTTTTCAGTATCCACTTCAATTGTTTTAAGTTCATGCGGGGTAAAAATTTTTTCCATTTTGCCTACACTCCTTTCTCTCTTGGTTCGTTTTCTGTTGCAAATGTAATTGACTTTTCTTTCAAATTCTCCTATCCTTTAATTACCGCTATTACTTAATCAGAAAGGGGAAATTAGATTATGACCGATAAAGCAAAGCAACTCGTAAGTTTATATGTCCAAGGCGTTGTTCAAGATTCAATGCCACAATTTGAAGACGCTTTAATGAACAATGTCACACCAGAAATGAGTAAAGACCAAGTGTATGTCAAAATGATTTTAAATGCGGTAACACTTTCCACTGATCTAGCTACTCAAATCATTTTAGATTTGCTTGATTCTACTAATGTCTTGTCAATCACTTCTGACGAGAAAGTCCTACAAAAGCTTGCTTTACGTCTTCATACGGATAATTTAAAGAAGTAATTTCTTTTTGCTGGCTTCGAACTGCCATTTCGAGGTCAGCAATTCTTTTTTCTAACTCTTGAATTTTTCTTCTGGAAATCCACATCTCTGCTTACCTCCTTTCCCGTTACTTTTCCAACACTAATCTCATCTGCTCATACTCTGGAACCTTCACAAAATCATCGGGAAGTGTAATACCGAATTGCTCGCACTCCATTTTGAACGCTTCAGCAATCTTATATGGGGATGAACCCTGCTTTGTCATGATTCGGTCTGTAACTCTGCCAAGCTCTGCAACGCTGGATGCAATAATCGGATTCAACGGACAAGGAAGCTTTCCATCTTCCATTTCGTGAAAGCGATTTATGTATCTCGCAGTAAATTCTGTTCCTTTTTTGTCCAGTCAGCTTATGAGCAATGAACTCACAGCCTTTCTTTGTGACCTGAAAGCATGGAAGAATCTTATTCTGCTCTGTTGTATAAGTTGCTTCCTTAAAGAAATCGGTGAACGCAATTTTGCTTTCTCCTAACTGGTCAACATATTTTCTGATGTCTCTCAGTAAATCACAGTGTTTCTTTCCTACCATTTCTGCTACTTCCATTGAAGTAATAGTGTTTCTTCTTAAGTTATTCATTTATCCTCCTAAAAGTTAAATATTTTGAACTTTTGGTGTAAAAAAATATGTTGGTATATCTTCTTCCACTAAATTTAGAAGATTAATCGCCTTACAAATATCTGGCTGATTCCAAGGTCTTTTTCCGCTCATTTTCAATGAAAGAGTACGTTCTGACCATTCCATTGCTTCTGCAAATTTATATCTTGTACCAAATACTTCTACGATTTTTCCACTAAGTTTATTATAGTTAAAAGCCATTTCTATCCTCCTTTCATAGTTCAATTTTTTGAACTGTTCATATCTTAGCATTTATAAAATTGTTTGTCAATATGGTAATTCAATTTTTTTAACTTTGTAAGTTTTTACCGTTGAACTTTTGTTTAATATATGTTATATTAATTTCAGAAAGGCGGTATATATCTATGAAGAAAGAAAACACTGCTACCAGATTAAAACAAATAATGTCTGATAAAAATTTGCGACAGGTAGACATTTTAGCAAAAACTATGCCATATTGTAAAAAATATGGTGTAAAAATGAATAAATCTGATCTCAGTCAATATTGTTCAGGAAAAACAGAGCCAAATCAGAATAAACTTTTTGTACTTAGTTTAGCTTTAAACGTTAGCGAAGCTTGGCTCATGGGATTTGATGTTCCTATGGAGAGAGATTCGTATAATAAACAATGGGAAAAAGAAGCCGCTCAATTTTCTGATAACATAAATTCATTCCATATGGAATTAAATAGTCTTGGTTGGTCTTGTGAATGGATTGATAGTGATGCGAAATACTTACTTTCAAACGGAAATGTTTCTTTTAAAATATCTTCAGATGAATATTCCAATTTCATAGAAGATGTTAATAATTTTTATAAAACTCGCTTGGAGAAACTATATGAGAAGTCAAAAGTTTCTCTCTTTCCATCGGATGAGCTTGCCACTACTGCTCAGTATCAGCAGCCAACTACTCTTGCAGCTCACCATGAAGGTACCGAATATACAGAAGACGAACTGAAAGAAATTGACCAGTTTAAGAAGATGGTAGAAAACAAAAGGAAATAATCGGCAGATCTGCCAGAATGTACATTGACAATATAATATATTTACCCAGGGGACTGGGGGACGCGCTCTTCGCCTAATCCGGACACCTTACGGAGGAGGTGAAGTTTATGAGCGATTACGAGACATTTATGATTATGTTGACTTTTGCTAATTTAATCGTAGCCATACTTACATACGCACATAAAAAATAGCCGTCCTAATCTTTGGCGAGATCAACGGCTATTTTTTAGCTAACTATTTTCGCTGGGTTGGGTGAAGTGCAGTCACCTTCCAACTCCCTTGTTAAATATATTATATGTCACTGTGAGATATTTGTCAATTTTTTTTACTGAATAGCTGTACAAACTTTTGTACATCCAATAAGATATACTAGAGCGGGAGGTGTTTACATGAACACATACGAAGAATTACAAGATCAGGCCTGCGCAGACGGTATAGATGTTATAGACTATAATTTTAATAGTCGGAATATAAAAGGCCTATATTGCAATGACACTGTAGCAATCAGCAAATCTATCTCCACTCAGGCTGAAAAGTCCTGTGTCCTGGCAGAAGAGCTTGGCCATCACTACACTACTGTTGGCGACATCATTGATCAGACTAAGGTCAGCAACCGAAAGCAGGAATACAGGGCTCGGCTTTACGGTTACAACCTTAAGATTGGCCTAATCGGGATTGTACGAGCTTATGAAGCCGGCTGCAGGAATCTGTATGAAATGGCGGAATATCTGGATGCTACAGAAGAATATCTGAAAGAAGCCTTGGAGTGCTACCATTCCATACACGGGATTTATGCTACTCTGGACAATTACATAATTTTCTTTGAACCTACGCTTGTCGTAATGAAAGCAGTATTCAAGGTAGTTTAATCCGCTTCGGCGTTTTAATAAAAAAAACTATATCAAGGGAGGTTTTTCTTATGAAAAAGAAATTTATTGTCTGCTTTGCTCTTGTTTGTTCTTTTATGCCATGCAACATGGTTTATGCAAGCATTGATGATGTGAATATGTTTTTAAATCAATACGCTCAAGAAGATAATGCGTTCTATGCAGAAGAATATAGCGGAAAAGACAGTGAAGGAACTGATTATAAAACACTTATAGTTAGAATTGATTTGAACAAACTAAACATCAAACCTTCTGACAAAGAAAATATTTTTACAGAAATGTCCGCACAAGAATGGTTTGATTACACGACTATTTGCAATATAAATGTAAGCTCATCCATTGGAGCATTAGCCCCTACCTATTTTTATGATATAAAAAGCGGAACCAAAATAGATTGCACAAATGAACACCCATCATCTATGCGCTTTCCATGGCTGATAAAAACTGAAAATGATCTTTCTGATGACGAGCGTAGATTTATTCTAAGAATAGCACAAGAAATACTTCAAGGGCATTTAAATACGTCAATTTCGCTACATATTGGAGCCAACAACGAAAGCAATTGTACGCTTAAGATTTGTAATGGGCTTGCGGAAGTTAATGGGATGTATAAATTAAATGGTAATAATTATCAATTTTCTACTCAATTCACTTATGCCACAGAAGACTATCAAAATGGAACCTATGAGGAACTTTATTTAGGTGCAAATGATATTGATATATATGGAACAAATGTCAAATTCCAATATCGTACTTTCGATGAATAATAAAACCATTTTTTGTTATATTACTCGCTCACATAAATTACATGTTTGAGCAAAAGCTTTCTCTATGGAGCTACTGCTTCCAGATTCGTTTCTGGATGAATACAGAGATTTTACTATTGAACAAATATCCAGGATGACTGGATATCATAGAAGATTGATTGAATTGAGACTAGATAAAAACAGATAAACGCGAATAAAACACAATAAAAATTGTTAAAATAAAATCAACATACCTTATTGACACAGGAATTAAAGAATGTTATGATGTTTACACGTTAGGAGAGAATATTCATCTACCTAATGCATATAATATTTTGGAACGTACTCCGGTGTCCTTCGGGCCCGGGGTCTTTTATTTTTACGGAGGATTTATGGAAGAGAAAGTGTTTAAGCCACTTGATGATCTTGTAGACTTATTAAAACAGCGAGGAATAGATATTCCGGATGCCTCTTCGCGCGACTATGCCAAAAGTGTGCTTGAAAAGAACGGGATTACAATTTGATAAACGGTTACAACAAATTATTTTTAGATCCCGCAAGTGATGTTGTTAAGTACCTTCCGGGTACTACCATGAAAGAAATCAATGACTTGTATCAATTTGATCGTGTGTTAAGACATATTTTTTTCAGATACATCCTCGAAGCCGAGACTCATATAAAAAGCTTAATTGCATACTATTTTTCAGAAGCTCATGGGCATAAAAACTACTTAGTTTATACAAATTTTAATACAGCGTTGAAAGATTCTGAGTCAAAAATTACGAACCTCATTGCAGAAATACAGAAACAGCTTGCTAGCAGAAGTTCTGATCCAAGTATCGCACACTATCTGAAAGTACATGGATATGTTCCTCTTTGGGTTCTAAATAACATTCTAACACTTGGTACCATCAGCAAATTCTATAGCTTGATGCTGCCGCAAGAGCGTCAAGGGGTGTCTCGTAATTTTGGTATAATGGATAAAGAATTGGAAAATGCCCTTGCCTACATATCAACAGTTAGAAATTTTTGTGCTCACGGAAATCGTTTATATTGTTTTCGTACCAAAAAGCCATTATCGACAACCACTTATCACAGTCAATTAAACATTGCGCAGAATTCCAATGGGGAATATTTGAAAGGAAAACGAGATCTTTTTGCTTGCGTCATAGCTCTAAAGACATTATTGTCCAATAATGATTTTAAAAGAATGAGTAAAGAGCTCTATCGCGCAATCGGAACTCTTGACAAAAAGTTATGTATCTTATCCAGAGAGCAAATTTTAAACGAGATGGGTTTTCCTAACAATTGGCGTGAATTGAATAATTTATAATAAAAATACCGCCCCAGTGTTACCAGCACCAGAGCGGCCAGCACATCCGAAGATGCACTTTATTTTCTCGCAAAAAATATTGTATCATCTTCGGAGCAGCCATGCAAGCGGAACCTGTGTTCGCGCTGGCTGTTATTTTTATACCCAAATTTCATAACTATATAGAAGAGGTGATACATTATGTTACACAATTATCTTGAACTTGAGGAAGATTGCCTGTACCTCCGTAAGTCTCGTACTGATCGGGAAGCGGAAGCCAGAGGGGAAGGTGAAACTCTTGCCAGACATGAAAAGATCTTGTTGGATCTTGCTAAGAAAAGAGGCTGCCATATCGGAGCTATTTACAAAGAGGTTGTTTCCGGAGAGACCATCTCCTCCCGGCCTGTCATGCAGCAGCTACTCCGAGAGGTGGAGGCTGGCATGTGGGACGGGGTTCTAGTCGTTGAAGTGGAACGACTGGCCAGAGGTGATACCATTGACCAGGGCGTTGTTTCCAGAGCTTTCCAGTACTCCGATACCAAAATCATTACACCTACAAAAGTGTATGATCCGAATAACGAATTTGATGAAGAATATTTTGAGTTTGGCCTTTTTATGTCCAGGAGAGAATATAAAACTATCAAGCGCCGTCTGAACGCTGGTCGTATTTCTTCCGTCAAGGAGGGAAAATATTGCGGAAACCAGCCTCCTTATGGATATGAACGTATAAAGCTTGAGCATGAAAAAGGCTTTTCCCTGCGTCCCATCCCAGAACAAGCAGAGGTTGTAAAACTTATTTTTGCCTGGTACGTGGGGACAGATGGGGAGCGGATTGGAATGGCCAAAATAGCTCGTAGGCTGAACGACATGCATATTCTGACTCAGAAAGGCCGTGATTGGACTATTCCCAGTATATCCAGTATTCTCCAAAATCCTGTGTATGCTGGAAAGCTTCGCTGGCAGGCGCGTAAGGCGGTCCGCAAAATTGAAAATGGATCTGTGGTAATCTCTCGTCCCCAATCAAAGGACTATCTCCTTGTAGATGGGCGTCACGAGCCGTTAATTCCCTGGGATCTCTATCAGAAAGCTACCGCTTTGAAAAGCACCAATCCTCCCCGGCCAATTTCTGTGCGCAATACTGTAAAAAATCCGCTTGCAGGGATCATATACTGTAAAAAGTGCGGCCGTGCCATGGTGCGCCGCCCCTACGCCAAAAGTAAGCAGGAAGACACTCTCATCTGTCCGTATTCCTCCTGCAGTACCGTGAGCAGCAGACTCTCTCTTGTGGAGCAGGCGGTAATTACAGGCATTGAGGATCTTGTGAAAAGGTATAAACTCAATGACACACTTCAGGATGATTCTGGCATGGATATTATAACAACAAAGGAAAGCCTTGTAGCCACCAAACAGGATGAGTTGAAGAAATTAAATGAACAAAAATTAAAACTATATGATTTTCTGGAACAGGGAATTTACACCACAGAGATCTTCCTGGAACGTTCCAATAATAATGCTCAGCAGATTCAGGCCTGCACGCAGACCATAGAAAATCTCCAAGCAGAGCTTGAACATGATCGCCAGCTCCTGGCTCAAAAAAGCACTTTTATTCCGCGATGCGAAAACCTGTTATCCAATTATTGGAGTTGGGATGTAAAGACCAGGAATGATGTCCTAAAAGAATTGATTGAAAAAATTGAATATTCCAAAGATACGAAAAACGCATTTCGAAAAGGTGATGAAATCACATTTTCACTTGATATCTATCCGAAAATACAGTGATTCTATAACAATCTCATACATATCTAACCAATGATAACCTTTATGCGCACACGAACTGGCACACCTGGAAATGGTGTCTACTATCGTCCATCAACTTACACGTGACCTTACTATGGAAGAAATCGAAAATTCCGGTCTTGGATCTTACTATATTGACCACACAGTAGGTGTGTGGCCTCAGGCGGCCGGTGGGATACCATTTAATGCCTGTGAATTTCAGAGTAAAGGTGATCCTATCACGGATCTTTTCGAAAACCTTGCCGCTGAACAAAAGGCTCGATCCACCTATGATAATATCCTACGCGTAGTTCGAAACATTCCGGAAGTTGCAGATCCGATCCGTTTTCTCCGTGCTAGAGAAGTGGTTCATTTCCAGCGCTTTGGAGAAGCGCTCCGCTCGGTTCAGGAACAATTGGATGCAAAGAACTTTTATGCATTTAATCCAAGTTTTGATAATCCTTGTAAGGCAAACTGCAATACGGAGAGCAATTGATATATTTTCAGA
>CAKRRX010000002.1 GCA_934394595.1 uncultured Blautia sp.
TTGCACTCACACTTCAGGAGTCTGGCGTCGACCTTGTGAGAAACCTTGCCGGGTAAGCTTTGCCCCGGTAGATGTATTATGAAGCTACTTAAGCAGTAAGCCTGTCGGTGGGCGTGCTGTGGAGGGAATGTCAGTACAGCGACTGTGATGGGAGATGCCGCAAGGGATAGACTTTCGGACGCGGGTTCAATTCCCGCCAGGTCCACTAAAACTGAACAAATCGAATTCTGTATATGATGTTGTCACATACAGGAATGTGTTTTGGTTGGTGTATCAAATAAAACAAAAATAACGGCATTGTAAGCTGCAAAGGTGGCATACAATGCCATTATTTTTATAAAGGAGAATGAAAATGTAGAGCGTGTATATCTCTGCATTACCATCCGAGTATTGCCTTTATATTTGTTAGTTTTGCTTGCATTGATGGTGTATATGCATGAGATGTTGGAACGGAAGCAGAGTGTGTAAGGGAAAATAGAAATTTTTATTCATCGAATTCTGCGATTACCACATATCCGCTCAAGGGAGCTTTTTCCACGCTTACGATGGTTCCCTCTTTTGCCTTGATCCTTCGGGAGTTGGGGTAGCAGCCGGACATGGCAACAGCCGGTTCGATGATGTAGCTGTAATTCATATAAGACTGGTACTCTGTGATCTTGACTTTGTCCCCTGGTTTTACAAGACCGGGGCGCTCCATTTTAAAACTTTCCTGACGCATATGAAAAACCTTCTTTCCTTTGAAGTATGTATCCACTTCTGTAAGAATAGCACAATTCTGAAAAAAAGTCACTGGAAAAGATGATGAGAACCGCAGCATCATGATATTGGAAGGATAGAATTTATGAGAGATAAAATGATAAAAGAAAGATATGTTTTTGATTTGCTTTCTGTATTTCTTTTACTTTTAGTGGGGATAAACAGTGCTTTTTTATTTCCACGAAAAATACTGGCTGCCGGGAATTCTGATGGGAAAGTCACTATTTGCATTCTGGATTCCGGATGGAACAGGGAAAATGGTGAAGGCTGGAATTATGTCGCAGAGGATCAGGACCTCACAGACCACAACGGACATGGTACTCTGATCACGGAAATTCTGGAAGATAATGCACCGGATGCAGAGCTTGTGATGCTGAAATGTTTTGACCAGGAAATGGAGGATAGTGGGAAAGAAGATATCATGGCCAGAGCAATCCGGGACTGCGTGGATAAATATCACGGGGATATCATAAATATGAGCTGGACTTTGAATCAGGAAAAGGATGAGCTTCATGATGCGGTGAAATATGCACAGGAAAAAGGCGCGATTTTGGTGGCAGCAGCAGGAAATTTAAGTATGCAGACCCCTCTTGGAAGCCTGGTGTATCCGGCAGCGTGGGAGGAAGTGATCGGTGTTGGCGGCGCAGATCTGGATGAAGAAGGAAATCCTGCCAGTTCTCTGTGGTATCTTCAAAGCGAGGCTGTGTTTGTCTGTGCAGATGGAAATTACAAAGGGGAAAAGGGCTCTTCTTTTGCGGTACCGCAGGTGACAGCTGTGCTGGCAGATTATCTGAAAGAAGAGATGGCCGCCGGGAGGATATGTAATTCTGAGGAAAATGAGAAATCAGATTCAGCCAGGACCCAAAAAGCCCGGGCCTATTTGCAGGATCTTGCTGAAGATGCAGGAAAAAAGGGATATGACACAACCTTTGGCTGGGGTTACATCCGGTTAAAATAAAAGAAATTGCAGAGAAACGTTCACAAAACCAACATAAATATCTGCTAAGATAAGGAAAAAAGAGGAGGAAGAGATTTATGGATACATTAAAAATCCTTGTTGTGGACGATGAAAGCCGAATGAGAAAGCTTGTAAAAGATTTTCTGACAAAGAAAAATTTTCAGGTTCTGGAAGCCGGAGACGGCGAAGAAGCCATGGATATATTTTATAAAGAAAAAGACATTGCGCTGATCATACTGGATGTGATGATGCCCAAGATGGATGGCTGGGAAGTGTGCAGAGAGGTGCGTAAGAATTCAAAGGTTCCGATTATCATGCTTACAGCAAGGGGAGATGAGCGGGATGAGCTGCTTGGATTTGATCTGGGAGTAGATGAGTACATATCCAAGCCATTTAGTCCCAAGATCCTGGTGGCAAGAGTGGAAGCTATCCTTCGCCGCAGTGGTGTGGCTGGTGCAGAGGACACCTTATCAGCCGGCGGTATTGTCATTGACAAGGCGGCTCATATTGCTACAGTAGACGGAAAAGCCATGGATCTTAGCTTCAAGGAGTTTGAGCTTTTGTCTTATTTCCTTGAAAATCAGGGAATTGCTCTTTCAAGGGAGAAAATACTGAATTCTGTATGGAATTATGATTATTTTGGAGATGCACGTACCATTGACACCCATGTCAAGAAGCTGAGAAGCAAGATGGGTGATAAAGGGGAATATATCAAAACTGTATGGGGAATGGGATACAAGTTTGAGGTAGAGTGATGAAAAAGAAAAAGAAAATCCGTTCTCTGCAGCATCAGCTTACGTTTACCTTTATTGGACTTGTGCTTTTCTCCATAGTGACAATTTTTGTGATAAACGGTGTCTTTCTTGAAAAATATTATGTTTCAAAAAAGACAGAGACCCTTTTGCAGGCAAAGGAAGTGCTGGAAAGCATTGATGTGGATACCATGGCAGAGGATGAAGGAGAGCAGGATGAGCTTTCTTCTGAGATTGTGCAGGCAAGTTCCCGGAACAATCTGACCTGGGTGCTGATCAATGAGGACAATACCAAATATCTTTGCTGGCCGGAGAATGAAGATCAGCTGAGAAGTAAGCTGTTTTTCGGATATGCCAGTGACCTGGATACAGACAATGGAAAGGGCAAGGTCCTCAAAGAAACGGACACCTATGTGGTACAGCAGGTTCATGACCGTTTTGTGGGAATGGATTATGTGGAATGCTGGGGGCAGTTTGATAATGGGAATTATTTCCTGATCAGAAGTCCGCTGGAAAGTATCCGGGAAAGTGCGGATATTTCCAACAAATTCTATTTTTTCGTAGGAATTGTCATTATTGTTATAAGTGGAATGTGTATTATGGCAGTGACCAGACGGATTACCAAGCCGATTTCTCAGCTGACGGAGCTTTCCAGGAAAATGACAGATCTGGATTTTGAAGCCAGATATACCAGCAAGGCAGGAAATGAGATCGATGAGCTGGGCGATAATTTCAATAAAATGTCTGGACAGCTGGAACAGACCATTTCCGAGTTAAAATCTGCCAACAATGAACTGCAGAAGGATATTGCAAACAAGGTCAAGATCGACGAAATGCGAAAGGAGTTCCTGGATAATGTTTCCCATGAACTGAAGACACCTATCGCTTTAGTACAGGGGTATGCAGAAGGTCTTAAGGAAAATATCAATGACGATCCGGAAAGTATGGACTTTTACTGTGACGTTATTATAGATGAAGCAGCCAAGATGAATAAGCTGGTAAAGAATCTCCTTACCCTGAATCAGCTGGAATCTGGAAAAGATGCAGCTGTGATGGAACGCTTTGATCTTACTGCACTGGTGAAAGGTGTGCTGTCCACCATGGATATCATGATCCGTCAGAAAGAAGCCCGTGTGATCTTCAATGAAACAGAACCTCTGTATGTATGGGCGGACGAATTTAAGACTGAGGAAGTGGTGACCAACTATGTGAGCAATGCCCTGAACCACCTGGACGGAGAAAAGACTGTTGAAATCCGTCTTCTGAAAGAGGATGACAGAGCAAAGGTTACAGTATTTAATACCGGAACTCCAATTCCGGAGGCAGACCTTCCAAATCTGTGGAATAAATTTTACAAGGTGGATAAGGCACGTACCAGGGAATATGGTGGAAGCGGTATCGGACTTTCCATTGTAAAGGCCATCATGGAGGGGATGAACCAGGAATACGGGGTACAGAATTTTGACAATGGAGTAGAGTTCTGGTTTACACTGGACCGCAAATGATATAGCTACAGACTGTATTTTGTGATTTTTAATAAAACAAATACTCGCTTGCCAGATGAGATGGGACAATCTCACAAAACAGGCAGCTGCAGGGAATTCGCTCTTTGCAACTGTCTGTTTTTGCGTTATACTGTAAGGATGTAAGGAAAAATCCGGAAGCGGCTGATGCTCTGGAAATACAGAATATAACAGGAGGAGCTGAAATGATAGGGGTTATCGACTATGATGCAGGCAACATAAGGAGCGTGGAAAAAGCTCTTCATTATCTTGGAGAAGAGACAGTAGTTTCCAGGGACCCAAAGGTGCTTTTGGGTGCGGATAAGGTGATTCTTCCGGGAGTTGGCAGCTTTGGAGATGCTATGAATAATCTGAACAGATTCGGACTTGTTCCCGTAATTCGGGAGATCGCAGATAAGAAGACACCATTTCTTGGAATCTGCCTGGGACTTCAGCTTCTCTTTGAGTCCAGCGAGGAAACGCCTGGGGTAGAAGGTCTTGGTCTTCTCAGAGGTAAAATTGTGAAGATCCCACCTGCAGAAGGACTTAAGATTCCACACATGGGATGGAATTCCCTTCATCTTCAAAATGACGGACGTCTGTTTGCAGGAATCCCCGAGCAGACTTATGTATATTTTGTACATTCTTATTATCTTCAGGCTGAGGAACCGGAAATCGTGAAGGCCACTGCTGAATATGGTGTGACCATACATGCCTCCGTAGAAAAGGATAATGTGTTTGGCTGTCAGTTCCATCCGGAAAAGAGCAGCAGATATGGCCTTAGAATACTGGAGAATTTTGCGAAGCTTGGAAGGGAGGCGTGAGGATGTTTACAAAAAGAATTATTCCCTGTCTGGATGTAAAAAATGGTCGCGTGGTAAAGGGCGTCAATTTTGTGGATTTAAAGGATGCGGGAGATCCGGTGGAGATTGCAAAGGCCTATGATGCAGCTGGTGCAGACGAGGTGGTATTTCTTGATATTACTGCTTCCTGTGAGCAAAGAGAGACTGTAGTGGAAATGGTAAGGAAAGTAGCTGCCAATGTATTCATTCCCTTTACTGTAGGCGGTGGAATCCGCACAGTGGATGATTTTAAAAGGCTGCTCAGAGAAGGAGCGGATAAAATTTCCGTAAATTCTGCAGCAATTGACAGGCCAGAGCTGATCCGAGAGGCAGCAGAGAAATTCGGCAGCCAGTGTGTGGTAGTTGCCATTGATGCCAAACGTCGGGCGAATGGCGGCTGGAATATCTACAAGCATGGCGGCCGTCTGGATACAGGAATCGATGCAGTAAAGTGGGCAAAGAAAGTGGAAGCTCTGGGTGCAGGAGAAATCCTTCTTACCAGTATGGACTGCGATGGTACGAAAGCAGGATATGACATTTCACTTACCAGGACGATAGCAGATGCAGTTTCCATACCGGTAATTGCCTCCGGTGGTGCTGGTACACTGGAACATTTTTATGAGGGACTTACCAGCGGTGGGGCAGATGCAGTACTTGCGGCATCGTTGTTCCATTATAAAGAACTGGAAATTTCCCAGGTAAAAGAGTACCTTGCAGCAAAAGGTGTGCCGGTACGAAGATAAAGGGAATATTGAGGTCATATAAGATCAATAATAAATACAAATGAGGTGAAAGATACAGATGGGTCAGATATCAGGAGAATGGCTGGCAGCTTTGCAGGAGGAATTTCATCAGCCTTATTATGCAAAACTGTACAAAACTGTGATGAACGAATATAAAACAAGAAAGATATTTCCGCCGCCACAGGATATGTTTAACGCCTTTGAGTTTACTCCTCTGGATGAGGTGAAGGTGGTGATCCTGGGACAGGATCCCTATCATAATGACGGACAGGCAAATGGCTTGTGCTTTTCTGTGCGGGAGGATGTGGAGATTCCCCCCTCTCTGGTGAATATTTATAAAGAACTTCACAGTGATCTGGGATGCTATATCCCGGACAATGGCTGTCTGGAAAAGTGGGCGAAGCAGGGAGTACTGCTTCTGAACACTGTGCTCACAGTTCGGGCCCATCAGGCCAATTCCCACAGAGGAATCGGCTGGGAACAGTTTACAGATGCTGTGATCCGCACACTGAATGACCAGGATCGTCCCATTGTGTATCTGCTCTGGGGAAGACCGGCCCAGACTAAGAAAGCTATGTTGTATAATCCGAAGCAGCTGGTTCTCACAGCTGCACATCCAAGCCCGCTGTCTGCGTCAAGAGGATTTTTCGGATGCAGGCATTTCAGCCAGACCAATGCATTTCTGGAGAAAAACGGGCTTACCCCCATTGACTGGCAGATTGAAAATATTGCAAAGGAAAACTAAGATATGGGGAAAAAGAATGATAACACACTTGTAAAAAATGCATCCTTTCTGATGATCGCAGCACTGATTTCCAAGATCATCGGAATGCTCTACAAAAGTCCGCTTTCCAGTACACTTGGAAACAGCAGTATGGGTCTGTTCAATTATGCCCAGAATGTTTATTTTATCCTGTTGATGATCGCATCTTTCAGCATCCCTCAGGCGGTTTCCAAGATCATGGCAGAGAAGCTGGCTTTTAAGCGTTACCGGGATGCACAGAAGGTGTTTCACTGTGCCCTTTTGTACGTGATTTTGATGGGCGGTGTGGTAGCACTTTTCTGTCTTTTCGGATCTTCCATTCTGGTACCGGAGTCTATGTCAGGAGCAAGGCTTGCTCTTAAAATGCTGGCACCTACCATATTCCTGTCTGGAATTCTCGGTACATTTCGAGGATATTTTCAGGCTTACCGGAATATGCTGCCTACCTCTTTATCTCAGATTGTAGAGCAGTGTTTTGTGGCTGTTTTTGCCATTCTCATGTCAACGGTGATGCTGAATCGGTTCAGCGATGCAGAGGAATCTGTGCGAAATGCATGGGGGGCCGCCGGAGCTACTCTGGGTACAGGCGCCGGAGTGACAGCTGCCCTTTTATTTATGCTTTTTGTATATTACGTAAACAGAAAAAATATCAAAAAAAGACTGGACCGGGATACCCATTCAAGAGATGAGGCTACCAGGGATGTGATGAAGAACATTGTTCTGATCGTAATGCCTATCATCCTCAGTTCTTTCATTTACAATGTTAATGGTTTTATCAACAGTTATATGTACTCCGGTATCCAGGGATTTAAGGGTATCGACCATGATACCATTACAAGCCTTTATGCAGAGTATGGGTACTATATGACCCTGATCAATATTCCACTTACTCTGGCAAGTACTGCGCCTACTTCCATGATCCCGGAGGTATCTGCCCAGTATGCAAAGCGGGATATGGATGGAGCCAGGGATAAAATTGACCGTGCCACCTGGATCAGCATGTTTATTTCCATTCCATGTGCTGTTGGTCTTGCAGTTCTGGCAGGCCCCATTACAAGACTTCTGTTCCCAAGAACAGAAGGGGCAGCAGCGCAGCTGATGATGCTTGGTGTTATCACTATCATCCTTAATGGAAATTCCAATATTTCCAACGGAGTGCTTCAGGGAATCGGAAAGCCCAATATTCCTATGATCAATGCAGCAATTGCACTGGTTGTGGATGTTGTAGCTATGGCAATCCTGCTGTTTGCCACAAATCTTGGCGTTTACGCCATTGTTGTGGCGATGATCATCTATGCTGTTGTAATGTGCCTGCTCAATGAGCGTGCCATGAAGCAATATATGCGGTATAAAAATCCATGGAGAAGCGCCTATTTAAATCCCCTTCTGGCATCTGTGCCAATGGCAGTAGTGGCAGGAGTGTCCTACTATGGAATCTATAAGCTGATCCATTCCAATTTTATCAGCCTTGGAATTTCAGTAGTCCTTGGAGTGATCGCCTATTTCATCACTTATCTGGCAGTAAGTAAACCTACAGAGCAGCAATTTGCCATGATGCCAGGCGGCGCTTATTTGAAGAAAATTGCTAAAAAACTTCCATTCTAATCTAAAAATAAAAAACTCGCTATGATACAACTATAAATTTAGTAGCTGTATCGTAGCGAGTTTTTTTACACACTAAATCTCTGCTTTCAGATTCTTCTGCGCTGTAGAAAGCATCAGCTTAATACGGTTCAGCTGATTTACCTCACTTGCACCTGGATCATAGTCGATAGCCGCAATATTCGCCTTTGGATATTGACGGCGGATCTCCTTGATAACACCCTTACCCACAATGTGGTTTGGCAGGCAGGCAAATGGCTGGATACAAACGATATTCGGCACCCCATCGTGGATCAGCTCCATCATTTCACCGGTGAGGAACCAGCCTTCACCGGTCTGGTTACCTTCTGATACGATGGGTCTTGCCATTTTTGCAAGGTCACGGATATCTGCAGTAGGATGGAAATGACGGCTCTCAGCAAGGGCCTCATTTGCAGTCTTACGAACCCAGTCAATAGCCTTGATTCCTATGTTTCCAAAGAATGCCTTGGATTTCTTAAAGCCCAGGTTTTCCACCTTGAAATTCTGGTTGTAGAAGCAGTAGGACATAAAGTCGATCAGATCCGGTACAACAGGCTCAGCGCCTTCAGCCTCCAGAAGTTCTGCAAGGTGGTTATTGGCTGCCGGGAGGAATTTAACCAGGATCTCTCCTACAATACCAACACGTGGTTTCTTCTCATCACTGATGGGAATCGTGTCAAAATCGTGTACCATTTCCCGGCACATCTTCTTAAACTGGCTGTGGCTTAAAGAACTGCCGGAAACAAATGCGATCACTCGTTTTTCCCAGATCTTATGCTTACGGTTTACGATACCCTTTTCCAGCTCGTAGGGACGCATTCGGTAAATACATTTCATCATGATATCTCCAAATACAGCCGCATAGACAACTGCCTTTACAAGTGGAAGAGTAAGCTTGAAGCCAGGGTTGCTTTCCAGACCGCTTAAGTTGATGGAAATAACCGGAATCTGCTCCATTCCAGCCTTCTTAAGTGCACGGCGGATAAATGCAATATAGTTGGAAGCGCGGCATCCGCCTCCTGTCTGGGACATGATAACTGCAGTTTTATTCAGGTCATACTTGCCGGACAAAAGAGCATCCATAATCTGTCCTACTACGATCAGGGACGGATAACATGCGTCGTTGTTTACATATTTCAGACCTACATCAACGGCATGCTTGTTGTCATTGGGAAGGACTTCCAGATGATAGCCGTTTGCATTAAAGGCAGCTTCCAGTAAAGAAAAATGTACCGGTGACATCTGTGGGCAGAGGATGGTGTAATCCTTGCGCATTTCCTTGGTAAATGACACCTTTTCAATAGAAGAAGGCTGAATGGTACGCTGCTTTTTCTGAGCGTCCTTTGCACGGAGGGCTGCAAGAAGAGAACGCACACGGATCCTTGCAGCGCCAAGGTTATTGACCTCATCAATCTTCAGACAGGTATAGATTTTGCCGCTGCCGTCCAGGATCTCGTAAACCTCATCTGTAGTTACAGCGTCAAGTCCGCAGCCAAAAGAGTTCAGCTGGATCAGATCAAGGTCATCCCTTGTTTTTACATAGTTTGCCGCAGCATAAAGCCTGGAGTGGTACATCCACTGATCATTTACACGGATAGGCCGTTCAATGGGTACCAGGTGGGAAACGGAATCCTCTGTGAGAACCGCAACCCCATAGCTGTTGATCAGATCCGGGATACCGTGATGGATCTCTGGATCAATGTGATAAGGACGGCCTGCCAGAACAATGCCTCTGCGGCCTGTTTCCTTCAGATACTGAAGGGTTTCCTCGCCTTTTTTCTCAATGTCTTTATGTACAGCATCCATTTCCTCCCATGCCTTATGAGCTGCTTCCTTTATCTCTGAAGCTGGAATATCCGGGAAAATTTCTGTCAGTCTTTTTGTGACGATTTCCTCAGAAGTCAGTGCCAGGAATGGGTTCATGAAGGTGATAGATGGATCATGAAGCTCATCTACATTATTTTTGATATTTTCGGCATAAGAGGTAACGATAGGACAGTTGTAGTGGTTGACTGCATCCGGGAACTCGTTTCTCTCATACGGAATACATGGATAGAAAATAAATTTTACCCCGTTTCGGATCAGCCAGGTCACATGTCCGTGGGCAAGCTTGGCAGGATAGCATTCGGACTCACTTGGAATGGACTCAATACCCAGTTCATAAATCTTTCTGGTGGAAGTGGGGGAAAGCACTACCTGGTATTTTAGCTCTGTAAAGAAAGTATACCAGAAAGGATAATTTTCAAACATATTCAGAACTCGCGGAATTCCGACTTTTCCACGGGTGGCCTGCTCATCAGAAAGAGGCTGGTAGGAGAAAAGGCGGTTGTATTTGTATTCGTAAAGATTCGGAATGTGATCTTTATTCTTTTCTTTTCCGATACCGCGCTCACAGCGGTTACCGCTTATAAAACGACGTCCGCCGGTGAATTTGTTGACGGTAAGACGGCAATTGTTGGTACATCCGTGACAGTTGGCCATGGATGTGGTGTAGGTAAGCTCATTGATCTTGTCGATGGAGAGCATGGTAGTTTCACGGCCTTCTGCATGATAGCGCTCTTTTGCAATCAGGGCTGCACCGAATGCACCCATGATTCCGGCAATATCAGGACGGATAGCCTCACAGCCTGCAATACGCTCGAAGCTTCGGAGCACGCCGTCATTGTAGAAGGTTCCACCCTGGACTACAATATGTTTTCCAAGTTCTTTGGCATCGGAAACCTTGATAACCTTGTAAAGGGCATTTTTGATAACAGAGTAAGCAAGACCGGCAGAGATATCTGCTACAGAAGCGCCTTCTTTCTGGGCCTGTTTAACCTTGGAATTCATGAATACCGTACATCTGGTTCCAAGATCAATGGGATGCTCTGCGAAAAGGGCAGCTTTTGCAAAATCCTGTACAGAGTAGTTCAGAGATTTTGCAAAGGTCTCGATAAAAGAACCGCAGCCTGAGGAACAAGCCTCGTTCAGCTGTACACTGTCAACGGTCTGATTGCGGATCTTGATACATTTCATATCCTGTCCGCCGATATCTACGATACAGTCAACCTCCGGGTCAAAAAAGGCTGCTGCATAATAATGGGAAACGGTTTCAACCTCGCCCTCATCCAGAAGCAGGGCAGCTTTCATAAGAGCTTCGCCGTAGCCTGTGGAGCAGGAGAATGCGATATGTGCGTCTTCAGGAAGAAGACGGTAGATTTCCTGGATAGAACGGATAGCAGTCTTAAGGGGGCTTCCGTTATTATTGCTGTAGAAGGAATAAAGCAGTGTACCGTCCTCCCCTACAAGAGCAGTTTTTGTGGTGGTGGAGCCTGCATCAATTCCAAGATAGCAGTTGCCGTGATACTGGGAAAGGTCGCCTTTTTTTACCTGATAGGCACTCTGGCGTCTGTTAAAGGCCTCATAATCCTCTTTCGTAGCAAAAAGAGGTTCCATACGCTCTACTTCAAAGTCCAGCTTGATGGAATTTTTCAGCCGGTTTGTCATATCCGTAAGAGAAACGGTTACATCATCCTTTGCATTCATGGCAGAGCCCATCGCTGCAAAAAGATGGGAATTTTCCGGTGTGATGGCATGCTCGTCATCAAGATTCAGGGTACGGATAAAGGCTGCCTTCAGCTGATCAAGGAAATGGAGAGGCCCCCCAAGGAATGCAACATGTCCACGAATGGGCTTTCCACAGGCAAGGCCGGAAATGGTCTGGTTTACCACTGCCTGGAAAATAGAAGCGGAAAGGTCTTCTTTGGTAGCACCATCATTGATCAGGGGCTGGATATCGGTTTTTGCAAATACACCGCAGCGGGCTGCAATGGGGTAAAGCGCTTTGTAATTCTTCGCATATTCGTTCAGTCCGGTGGCGTCGGTCTGAAGCAGAGATGCCATCTGATCGATGAAGGAACCGGTACCTCCGGCGCAGATTCCATTCATACGCTGTTCAATATTGCCACCTTCGAAATAGATGATCTTGGCATCCTCACCGCCCAGCTCGATGGCTACGTCAGTCTGGGGCGCGATTTTCTGAAGGGAAGTAGATACGGCAATAACCTCCTGGACAAATGGTACGCCCAGGTGATTAGCAAGAGTAAGTCCACCGGAACCTGTGATCACAGGATGAAGGGTAAGTTCCCCCAGCTTGCCATAGGCCTTTTCCAGAAGCTCTGCCAGAGTCTCCTGGATATTGGCGAAATGACGCTGGTAATCTGCGAAAAGCAGAGTGTCATTTTCATCAAGTATTGCGATTTTGACAGTGGTGGAACCAATGTCAATTCCTAATGTGTATTTATTGCTCATGTAAAAATTATGCCTCCTGAAAATGTGCTTAACTTCTTATTTATATACAAATGAATAAGTGAAAATATTCCGTACTATTATACGATACACTTCTCTAAATGGCAATGTAAAAGTTTAACAAGGATTCCTTCCCCAGGTGTTGAATTTTCGTTGATTTCAAGCTATAATGATTAAAGTTTTCTGTGGGTGTTTTACACTCCTGGAAAAGTGTAAAAGAAAGAGAAAATGGTTGAAAAGAGAAAAGAAAGGATTTATATATGGCAAAATATACGCTTATGAAAACAGAAGGCCGTGCCAAGCGTGCTCAGTTTGAAACCGTACATGGAACGATCCAGACTCCGGTGTTCATGAATGTGGGAACAGTGGGCGCCATTAAAGGAGCAGTGTCCACCATGGATCTGAAGGACATCAGGACGCAGGTGCAGCTTTCCAATACTTATCATCTTCATGTGAGGACCGGCGACAAGCTGATCAAGGAGTTTGGAGGCCTTCACAAATTTATGGTCTGGGACAGACCGATTCTCACCGATTCCGGTGGATTTCAGGTATTTTCCCTGGCTGGACTTCGTAAGATCAAAGAAGAGGGCGTTTATTTCCAGTCACACATTGACGGACACAAGATTTTTATGGGTCCGGAGGAAAGTATGCAGATACAGTCAAATCTGGGCTCCACCATTGCCATGGCATTTGACGAATGTCCAAGCAGCGTGGCAAGCAGGGAGTATGTCCAGAATTCTGTAGATCGTACCACCAGATGGCTGGAGCGCTGTAAGGCAGAGATGGCCAGACTGAATGGCCTTCCGGATACAGTAAATAAGGAACAGCTGCTTTTTGGAATCAACCAGGGTGCTATTTATGAGGATATCCGTATTGCCCATGCAGATACCATTTCCAAGCTGGATCTGGATGGCTACGCAGTTGGCGGACTGGCAGTGGGAGAGACCCATGAACAGATGTATCGCATTTTGGATGCGGTTGTGCCGCATCTTCCACAGGACAAGCCTACTTATCTGATGGGAGTTGGTACTCCTGCAAATATCCTGGAAGGTGTTGCAAGAGGAATCGATTTCTTTGACTGTGTTTATCCAAGCCGTAATGGACGTCACGGTCATGTATATACCAATCATGGCAAGCTGAATCTGTTTAATGCAAAGTACCAGCTGGATCCAAATCCTATTGAGGAAGGCTGTCAGTGTCCGGCATGTCAGCACTACAGCAGAGCATACATCCGGCATCTTCTGAAAGCGAAAGAAATGCTGGGAATGCGTCTTTGTGTGCTTCACAATCTGTATTTCTACAATCATATGATGGAAGAAATCCGTGATGCACTGGATCAGGGTAATTTCGCAGAATATAAGGAAATGCGCCTGGCCGGATTTGAAGAGGGAAAGATCAACAGCAGATATAGCAAGTGACATTAAAACAGGAACTTGTATGAAACTTGATCTGCTGGTCGTGGAAATTAATATAAAAAATTATAAAACTACTTGAAGAAACAGGCTTTTTTGTGTATAGTATACTATAATGCGCCGGTGCTAAAAGCAGGGCGTGAGAGTAAGATACAGGAGGATTTGCAAATGGACGCATCAAGCGGAATGAGTATGGGATTTACCATCGTATGGCTGGTTGTACTTTTCGGTATTATGTATTTTCTGATGATCAGACCTCAGAAGAAAGAGCAGAAGAGAGTACAGGCTATGCTCAGCGATATGGCTGTAGGAGACAGTGTTGTGACCACAAGCGGTTTCTATGGTGTGATCATTGATATGACAGAGGAAGATGTTATCGTAGAGTTTGGTAACAATAAGAACTGCCGTATCCCTATGAGAAAGCAGGCAATTGCCGAGGTTGAGAAAGCTGAGCAGGCTTCTGCGTAAGTCTGGCAGTTGTGGTGAGGATCTTTGGAAGAACGCTTCCGGGAGTTCTTCGGAATATGGATGTAAAAGAAAGAATGGCTTCACTCTGTACAGGAGTGGAGCTTTTTCTTTATATAAGACGGAAAACGACAGTTTTTTACTTTAATAGGTTGAAATCTGAAAGAAAGTGCGTTATTATAATAACAATTATCCATTGATGTCAGGAGAACGTGAAATTCCCACTGATATTCATGAACAAAGGAGAGGAAATTATTATGAATTACAACATTTCACTGATTCCAGGAGACGGTATCGGCCCGGAGATTGTTGCAGAAGCAAAGAAAGTTCTGGACAAAGTATGTGAGAAATATGGACATAGCTTTTCCTATTCAGAAGTGCTTTTAGGTGGAGCTTCCATTGATGTACATGGAGTACCTCTTACAGATGAGGCGATTGCCACAGCAAAAGCTTCTGATGCAGTTCTCATGGGTTCCATAGGCGGAGATGCAAAAACATCCCCATGGTATAAACTGGAGCCATCCAAACGCCCGGAGGCAGGTCTTCTTGCTATCCGTAAAGCTCTGAACCTTTTTGCAAACCTTCGTCCTGCATATTTATACAATGAGCTTCGTGCAGCATGCCCTCTTCGCGATGAGATCATCGGAGATGGTTTTGATATGATCATTGTACGTGAGCTGACAGGCGGTCTTTATTTTGGAGAGAGAAAGACAGTAGAAGAAAATGGTGTGGTAAAAGCAATTGATACCCTTTCCTATAATGAAAATGAGATCCGCAGAATTGCCATTAAGGCATTTGATATTGCAATGAAACGCCGCAGGAAGGTGACCAGTGTTGACAAGGCCAACGTTCTGGATTCTTCCAGACTTTGGAGAAAAGTCGTGGAAGAAGTAGCGAAGGATTATCCGGAGGTAACCCTTGAGCATATGCTGGTTGACAACTGTGCAATGCAGCTGGTTAGAGATCCGAAGCAGTTTGATGTGATCCTGACTGAGAACATGTTCGGTGATATCCTTTCCGATGAGGCAAGTATGGTTACAGGATCTATCGGAATGCTGTCCTCTGCCAGTCTGAACGAGACCAAGTTTGGTCTTTATGAGCCAAGCCATGGTTCTGCACCGGATATTGCAGGACAGAATAAGGCAAATCCTATCGCTACAATCCTTTCCGCAGCTATGATGCTTCGCTTCTCCTTAGATCTTGATGAGGAAGCAAATGCAGTGGAGACAGCAGTACAGAAGGTTCTTACTGCCGGATACCGTACAGGCGATATTATGTCTGAGGGATGCACTCTGGTCGGAACCAGGGAAATGGGCGATCTGATTGCAAAGGAAATCTAATGGAATCATTATAAAGTTTATCAGCTGTGAAAGTTATTTATTCAGAAAAAAGCATGGGATAAAGTGTTATTTGACCATGTATAACTGGATAAGTACTTTCCTGTTATGAAAAGGAGATACAGATTATGAGAAGTGACGCAGTAAAAACAGGCTCACAGCAGGCACCTCACCGTTCCCTGTTTAATGCCCTTGGAATCACAAAAGAAGAAATGGAGCGCCCATTAGTAGGTATCGTTTGTTCTTATAATGAGATCGTACCAGGCCACATGAACCTGGATAAAATCGCACAGGCTGTAAAGCTTGGCGTAGCAATGGCTGGCGGAACCCCGATCATGTTTCCTGCAATCGCTGTCTGCGACGGTATTGCAATGGGACATATCGGTATGAAATACTCTCTTGTCACAAGAGATCTGATCGCAGATTCTACAGAGGCAATGGCACTGGCTCACCAGTTTGATGCCCTTGTCATGATTCCAAACTGTGACAAAAACGTACCCGGACTTCTGATGGCAGCAGCCAGAATCAACGTACCTACCGTATTTGTAAGTGGCGGACCGATGCTGGCTGGTCACTTGAACGGACACAAGACCAGTCTTTCCAGTATGTTTGAAGCTGTTGGTGCTTATGCAGCAGGTAAGCTTACAGAGGAGGGCCTGACCGAGTGTGAGAACAAGACATGTCCAACCTGTGGCTCCTGTTCCGGTATGTACACCGCAAACAGTATGAACTGTCTTACCGAGGTTCTTGGAATGGGACTGAAAGGAAACGGAACCATCCCGGCTGTATATTCTGAGCGTATCCGTCTTGCAAAGCATGCAGGAATGCAGGTTATGGAAATGTACCGCCGCAACATCCGTCCAAGAGACATTATGACAAAAGAGGCAATTTTAAATGCTCTCACTGTAGATATGGCACTTGGATGCTCCACAAACAGTATGCTTCATCTTCCGGCAATCGCACATGAGATTGGCTGGGATTTCGATATCAGCTTTGCAAATGAGATCAGTGCAAAGACTCCGAACATCTGTCACCTTGCACCGGCAGGCCCGACTTACATGGAAGACCTGAACGAAGCAGGTGGCGTATATGCAGTTATGAACGAGCTGAACAAGAAGGGACTTCTTCATACAGAGTGCATGACTGTAACTGGCAAGACAGTTGGTGAGAACATCAAAGACTGTGTAAACCTGAACCCGGAAGTTATCCGCCCAATTGATAATCCATACAGCACTACAGGCGGACTTGCTGTACTTCGGGGAAATCTTGCACCAGATGGAAGTGTTGTAAAACGTTCTGCAGTTGTTGCAGAGATGATGGTTCATGAAGGACCTGCAAGAGTATTTGACTGTGAGGAAGATGCCATCGCAGCAATCAAAGGCGGCAAGATCGTGGAGGGTGACGTTGTTGTAATCCGTTACGAAGGACCAAAAGGCGGTCCTGGAATGAGGGAGATGCTGAATCCTACCTCTGCAATCGCAGGTATGGGACTTGGTTCTTCTGTAGCCCTTATTACAGATGGACGTTTCAGTGGGGCATCCAGAGGTGCTTCCATCGGACATGTTTCACCAGAGGCAGCAGTTGGCGGTCCTATCGCTCTTGTTGAAGAAGGTGATATCATCAGCATCAACATTCCGGAACTGAAACTGGAACTGAAGGTTTCTGATGAAGAGCTTGCAGCAAGAAAAGCAAAATGGCAGCCAAGAGAGCCGAAGGTTACAACCGGATACCTTGCAAGATATGCAGCAATGGTTACCTCCGGAAACCGTGGTGCGATCCTTGAGGTACCGAAAGCGAAATAAGGAGGAAACAAAATTGCAGCTTACAGGAGCGGAGATCATCATAGAATGTTTACTGGAGCAAAGTGTGGATACTGTTTTTGGTTATCCAGGCGGTGCCATCCTGAATGTTTATGACGCCCTTTACCGATACAGTGATAAAATCAAACATGTACTTACTTCCCATGAGCAGGGAGCTTCCCACGCAGCAGACGGCTATGCACGTGCAACCGGCAAAGTCGGAGTGTGTCTGGCAACCTCCGGACCAGGTGCCACCAATCTGGTAACAGGAATCGCCACCGCGTGTATGGATTCAGTTCCTGTGGTAGCAATTACCTGTAACGTTGGAACTGCCCTCCTTGGAAAAGATTCTTTCCAGGAGGTTGATATCGCAGGTATTGTAATGCCTGTGACGAAACACAGCTACATTGTCAAAGATGTAACACAGCTTGCGGACACCATCCGCAAAGCCTTTACCATTGCAAAAAGCGGCCGTCCTGGACCGGTACTTGTAGATGTACCAAAAGATGTGACTGCGGCAAAATGCGAATATATCCGCCATACGATCACAGCTGTGGAGCCAAAGGTTGACACTATCCGTCAGCAGGATGTGGATGCAGCTGTGCAGATGATCACGGCAGCAAAGAAACCATTTATTTTTGTCGGAGGCGGCGCTGTGATCGCAAATGCATCTGAAGAGGTTCGCACACTTGCCCACAGGATCCAGGCTCCGGTCTGTGACAGCCTTATGGGAAAAGGTGCTTTTTCCGGAGAGGATGAGCTTTATACAGGTCCCGTGGGAATGCATGGAACCAAGACTTCCAACTATGCAATGTGTGAATGCGATCTTCTGATCACTCTTGGCGCACGTTTCAGTGACCGTGTGACTGGAGATACCAAGACCTTTGCACCAAAAGCAAAAATCTTGCAGATTGATGTGGATGCAGCTGAAATCAATAAAAATATTGTAGTTGATGCTTCTGTGATCGGAGATCTGAAGGAAGTGCTGAAGCTTCTCCTTGAGAAAATCCCGGAGAAGAGCCATGAGCAGTGGGTACAGCACATTCAGGATATGAAAGCAAAATATCCGTTAAATTATGATCATTCCCAGCTTACCGGACCATATGTGATCCAGAAGCTTTATGAACTGACAGGTGGAGATGCGATTATTTCCACTGATGTTGGACAGCACCAGATGTGGGCTGCCCAGTATTTCAAATTTAAGGAGCCGAGAACCTTCCTTACATCAGGAGGGCTTGGTACCATGGGCTATGGCCTTGGCGCAGCAATCGGAGCAAAGATGGGCTGCCCGGACAAAACCGTGGTAAATATAGCAGGAGACGGCTGTTTCCGTATGAACATGAACGAGATCGCCACGGCAGTTCGCTGCGGCAAACCTCTTGTCCAGATCATTCTGAACAATCATGTTCTGGGAATGGTACGCCAGTGGCAGACTCTGTTCTATGAACAAAGATATTCTCAGACCATCTTAAATGATGGTGTGGACTTCGTGAAAGTTTCTGAAGCAATGGGAGCAAAAGCAATCCGCGTTACGAAGATGGAAGAAGTAGAGCCTGCACTTAAGATGGCGCTTTCATCAGAGGGTCCGGTAGTTCTCGATTGCTGGATCGACCAGGATTTAAGCGTATATCCTATGGTTCCTGCAGGAGCAAGTTTAGACGAGGTATTTGATGAGGAGGATGTGAAGAAATGAGCAGAGTGTACAATTTTTCCGCAGGACCGGCGGTCCTTCCGGAAGAGGTGTTGAAAGAAGTCGCAGATGAAATGATGGATTACAATGGTACTGGTATGTCCGTTATGGAAATGAGCCACAGAAGTGCTGCATTCCAGGAAATCATCGACACAGCTGAGAAGGATCTTCGTGAGCTGATGAATATTCCAGACAACTATAAGGTACTTTTCCTTCAGGGCGGCGCTTCCCAGCAGTTTGCCATGATCCCAATGAACCTTATGAAAAATAAGGTGGCTGACTATATTGTAACCGGTCAGTGGGCAAAGAAAGCATATCAGGAAGCACAGAAATACGGAAAAGCAAACAAGATTGCTTCTTCTGAGGATAAGACCTTCTCTTACATTCCGGATTGCAGCGATCTGCCGATCAGCCCGGATGCAGACTATGTTTATATCTGTGAGAACAACACCATTTATGGAACCAAGTTCAAAGAGCTTCCCAATACAAAGGGCAAAACACTGGTTGCAGATGTATCCTCCTGTTTCCTTTCCGAGCCTGTTGATGTAAGCAAATATGGCATTATCTATGGCGGCGTTCAGAAGAACATCGGACCTGCCGGTATGGTAATCGCCATCATCCGCGAGGACCTGATCACAGAGGATGTTCTTCCCGGAACACCTACCATGCTTACCTACAAGACACATGCAGATGCCGGTTCCCTTTACAATACACCGAACGCATATTGTATCTATGTATGCGGCAAGGTTTTCAAATGGCTGAAGAAAATGGGTGGTTTGGAAGAGATGAAGAAACGCAATGAGGAGAAAGCAAAGATCCTTTATGATTTCCTTGATTCCAGCAAGCTTTTCCACGGCACTGTTGTACCAAAAGACCGTTCTCTTATGAATGTTCCTTTTGTAACCGGTGACAAGGAGATGGATGCGAAATTTGTTGCTGAGGCTACAGAGGCTGGTCTTGTAAACCTGAAAGGCCACAGAACTGTCGGCGGTATGAGAGCCAGCATTTATAATGCAATGCCAAAGGCTGGTGTGGAAGCACTGGTTGCATTCATGAAAAAGTTTGAGGAGGAAAATGCGTAATGTTTCAGTATCATTGCCTGAATCCTATTGCCCAGAAAGGCCTGGACATTTTTGATGAGAATTATAAAAAAGCAGATACTTTGGATGACTGCCATGCAGTTCTTGTAAGAAGTGCCAAGATGCATGATATGGAGCTGCCGGAGAGTGTTTCTGTGATCGCACGTGCCGGTGCCGGAGTCAATAACATCCCGGTGAAAGAGTGTGCTGAAAAAGGTATTGTGGTATTTAATACTCCCGGAGCCAATGCAAATGGTGTAAAGGAGCTGGTTCTTGCCGGTATGCTTCTTGCTTCCCGTGACATTGTGGGCGGTATTGAGTGGGTACAGAGAGAAAAAGACCAGGAAGACATTGATAAGCTTGCTGAGAAGCAGAAAAAGCAGTTTGCAGGATGCGAGATCATGGGCAAAAAGCTTGGTATTATCGGCCTTGGCGCCATCGGAAGTATGGTGGCAAATGCAGCAGCTTCTCTTGGCATGGAGGTTTATGGTTATGATCCATATATTTCCATTGATGCAGCATGGAATCTTTCCCGTACCATTAAGCACAGCAAGAGCTTAGATGAGATCTACAGCAAATGCGATTATATTACCGTACATGTTCCCCTTCTGGATTCTACCAAGAAGATGATCAATAAAGAGGCTTTTGATAAGATGAAGGACGGTGTTGTACTTCTGAATTTTGCCCGTGATCTTCTGGTAGATGAGGATGCTCTTATTGAGGCTCTGGACAGTGGTAAGGTGAAGAAATACGTAACAGACTTTGCTAATCATACTGTTGCAGGTCATGAGGGAATCCTGGTGACTCCTCATCTTGGAGCTTCCACAGAGGAGTCTGAGGAGAACTGTGCAGTTATGGCTGTGAAGGAGGTTCGTGACTTCCTTGAAAATGGTAATATCAAGAATTCTGTAAACTTCCCGAACTGTGATATGGGTACCTGCGTGGCTGTTGGACGTATTGCTATCACTCACAAGAATATCCCGAACATGATCAGCCAGCTGACCAAGATCCTTGGTGCCGAGGGGCTGAACATTGCGGACATGACCAACAAGAGTAAAGGAGAGTATGCATATACTCTGATCGACCTGGAGAGTGCTGCTTCTGCAGAGGCTCTGGATGCACTGAAAGCAATTGAAGGGGTTTCTAAGGTTCGTGTGGTGAAATAAATACGAATTTGGATAATTGACATTTAGACAACAGAATGTTAATATAAGTATAGAAAAAGAGTGTTGCCGATAGACGGTTAGTCCATATATGTATAAATGCAAAAATAACCGCATAGTTTAGGAGCTAGGGCGGTTATTTTTGTGTCTTATTATTATCTTTACCGAATGTGTATCCGATTGTAAAACAGGTTAAGCCGAAGCTTACTACTGTAATGAATTCTATGATACTCATTGGCTTAGCCCTCCTTTCCTTCGAATTCCCTTACGGGTTTCTATGTAATCAGAGGGTCACAGTCCCTCTGCCGAAGGACTAACCGCCTACCGTTATGGCAACACCCATATAACAATTATAGCAGTTCTATTGTAATAGCACAACTGAAATGTTTAACAAAAGAATAAAAAATATTTTAATACTAAAAAACAGGAACAACTAATTTTTCTAATTAGAAATTCCTGTTTTTCATGTATGAACCGTAATTTTAGAAACTTATAGATTACCGGCCGCTTTTTGCAATAAATGCCTCGACTTCTTCGCGGGTTGGCATTACGCGAAGGGCTCCCTTGCGGGTGGTGATGAGGGATGCGCCTGCGTTGGCGAAGGTGAGCATCTCCATAAGGTTCTCATCTGAGAGGTCTTCAAGGCCGTGATCGAGAACATAGTTCAGGATGCTGGCGCAGAAGGTGTCTCCGGCTCCGGTGGTCTCGATGGTGTTCTCCTGAAGGAATGGAGCGCACTCTACCCGATGTCCTTTGTAGTAAGCGCGGCTTCCGTCTTTTCCAAGGGTGATAAGGACAAGGGGAATGTGATATTTCTCCTCAATAAGTGCTGCACCCTTGTCATAATCTGTGGTATCAAAAAGAAATTCTACTTCATTATCAGAGATTTTCAGAACGTCACATTTGGTGAGACCATATTCAATCTCCACCCGTGCATCCTCCAGAGATTTCCACAGTGGCGGGCGAAGGTTCGGGTCGAAGGTGATAATGCAGCCGGCGTCTTTTGCCACTTCGATGGCATGACGGGTAGCTTTGCGGACTCCTTCATGAGTGGAAGAAAGAGTACCAAAATGGAAAATACGGGAATCACGGATCAGATCGTCCGGAACCTCCTCCTGGGTCAGCATCATATCAGCACCTGGATTGCGGTAGAAAGAGAAGTCTCTGTCACCATCCGGATAGGTGTGGACAAAAGCAAGGGTAGTATGTACTTCCTCGTCCATGATCAGTGCCTTTGTATCAATGCCGACTTCCTCCACAGCTGCTTTCAACTGATTTCCGAACATGTCTTTTCCTACTTTTCCGATAAAAGCGGTTTTCTTGCCCAGACGCTCAAGCATGGCAAGGACATTGCACGGAGCACCGCCCGGATTTGCCTCCATGATCGGGTTGCCCTGTGAACTGGTGCCGTTTTCTGTAAAATCGATGAGAAGTTCACCGAGTGCAGTCACGTCATAGCTTCGATTGCTCATTGAAAAATCCTCCTTAGATGTTTCAAAATATATATCAATAATTTAACGCAGTGTTAAGCGTTTGTCAAATAAATTCTGATATAAAACTTCATGGTGTATTGTGTTGTATGACACAATCTAAACTATAACCCTTTTTTTCAACGGTTACTTCTTTTGAATTTTATGAAAAAAATATAAATTTTTTATTTTCAGGTGAAAGGATTTTCCATTTTATGTCTTTTAATATATAAAGGTGTGTGAATGTATTTTTTCACTATGAATAAAAGGAGGGTAAAGGGATGAAGAAAAAACGAATACAGCAATGGATTGCAATGCTGCTGTCGGTGACGTTGCTGGCCGGCACAATGGAAACTACAGGATTTGCGCAGTCCCTGAATCAGGATGCTCCGGTTCAGGAAGACCAGGAGGAGTTCCAGGCAATATCAGAAGAGGTCTGGGATCAGATCAATGCCAAAACCTATACCCAGGAGGTAAAATCGGCAGAAGAGGCCCAGGGAGTGCGTGCATCCAGCGAATCGGACAATCTGCTGGTGACAGCAGCTGACAGCACCCTGAGCGGAATCACAGCCGGATCAGTGGCCAGTGCAGGTACCGATAAGCTTGGATTGTACGATTCCAGCCTGAAAGAACTGGAAGTTTATAATACGAAAGTAGTTGATCTGAAAGGCGTGGAGATGGAACGCCTTACGGTATATGCAGAGGATGGGGAGAGCGTTTCCCTGCGTATGGATGATCAGACCAGCATCCCGGAAGTGCTCCTTACAGGAAACGGCAAGGTAGTGATAGAAGGAAGCGGTGCTTTTGGTATGATTCGTGCAAAAGATCCTCTTTCCAAGCTGACCATCCGTGCTACCGGTTCTGTAAAAAATGAATCGGAAAAACCGATTTCTCTGGAAGAGCCAGATGGAAACAGTGGAGAGCTTTTGCCGGGAGAACAAAAAGAACTGGTTCTTACCGGTTATCTGATCCGCTTTATAGCAGACGGCGAAGAACTGGAAACTAAGGTAGAAGAGCCGGGAGCGGTTATCGAATTCCCACAGTCTGTACCGGAAAAGGAAGGGTATATCTTTACTTCCTGGTACAAAGACGAAGGCTTTACGGAAACAGCTTCCCAGTTTGAAGTGGCTGATGGTCAGAAAGACTATTATGCAAGATATATTTCTGAAGAAGAGGCAGTTACGGTACACTTTGATACACTGGGTGGAACTACATTGGCGCCCATTACCATGGCAAAGGGAGAAAGTCTTCTCTCCAGACCTGTGGAGGAAATCTATACCAGCCAGGAGGGCTATACCTTTGGCGGTTGGTGTGCAGATCCGGAATGTACAGAAGCTTTTGCATATTCCCAGCCTGTAGAAGATGATCTGACCTTATATGCATTTTTCATATCAGATGAGGTTCAGCAGGAAGAAAAAGAAGGAAACACAGCAGAGCTGACAGACTTTGATTGGAATGGAAAAATCCCCCTTACCGTAAAAGAGGGAATGACCCCTGATGAAATAAAAGCAGATGTGACAGTTGAAGCCGGAGCCGGAGAAGATGCACCGGAGATTAAGATCACAGAAGAAGATGGAAAATACTTCCTGTCAGGAAACAATTACGAAAAGGATGGGGAAACCGGATTTGAGCCAGGTTCCACCTTCAGCCTGATAGCAGACGGAGATGTTCATTTTGCAGATTACAGCGAAGAGATCACCAATCTTGTAGTAGCTGTATATAAAGAACAGATCGAGAATGTAGTATTTGCAGATAATATGACTTATGTTCTCTGGGACGACGTGATCAGCTACGTGCCTGCACAGGAGTCTGAGGAAGGGCAGACAGAGGATGCAAAGATCGATGAAGAGCAGGCAGGCAAGAGTGCAGATGCCCAGACCGATGCCGAGCAGGCAGAGGACGTTCAGAGTGCAGATGACCAGACAGATGCCGAGCAGGCAGAGGACGTTCAAAGTGCAGATGACCAGACAGATACTGATCAGACTGAGGAAACGAAGAGCGAAGATATTCAGACCGAAGATGATTCACAGGATGACAGCGCAGCTCTGGATACCCAGTCCGTGGCTTCCACAGAAACAGATGAAAACGGTGATGAGACTGGTTCGGAATGGGAAATGCCGGCTTACATCCCTGGTGAGATCGTAATAAAAGGGGACGGCGATTATAAAGAAGGAGATCTGGTAGCGTTTTATGACGGTGAGATCGGCCGGGATGAAAAGACCATGGATTCCTATATCGATGGTTCTTATGATGGTTATGTCCTCTATGCAAAAGTAGTAAAAGCAGAACCCACAGAAGAAGGCACAAAAATCACATTCCAGTACGCAAGCCCGGAAGAATACCTGTCCGATTTTGATGTACATATGACAGAGGATGCAGATCTGGAACAGGAACTGACCCAGGAAGATTTAGAAGTGCTGACCTCCAGGCTGACAAGGCAGGTAGAGGAAAATGAGGAACTAAAAGCCCAACTGCTTGTTTCCGTGATGAGTTCCCAGGAAACACAGGATCTTCTCAATGAGAAATACGGAGATGGAGTTTATTCCCTTGCAGCCATGAGTGCAAGGCTGAAGCTGAATAAGCCATCTGTCAGCCTCTCTGTTTCCGGAAGTGCCGTGACTGCAGAAATCAGTGTCTCCGCAGTAGCGACAATTTCCAAAGATGGTCAGACGCTTATGACCATCGAGCCAAAGCTTTCCTTTACCCAGACCCTGGAAGTAAAGATGAATGTCAATGGTGGAAAATTCTGGATCGATATGTCCGTATCCTTCCTGTCCACTACGAAAATTGCGCTGACCATATCAGCTACCTCAGGTGGAGATGTCTCTGTTTTTGAAGATGCAAAAGAGACACTGGAAGAACTGGTAAAACCAGAGGGAATTGAAGGCAGCTACGAAGAATATGACAAGTCCGTGCAGGATCTGATGGATACCATGACTTCCATTGTACAGACCTCGCTGGACTACAACGATCTGTTTGATATTACCTTACTGAATCTGCGCTACTCCTTCTATGGAATCATTACCATTGGTGTGGAAGTTCATTTTGTAGGGCAGATCGGTGTGCTTGCCACATTTGGAATTGAGATCGTGGCAAAGAGCGGAGAGCGAATTGGATTTAACTACAATTTCCTGAAATTCAAAGGAAAATCCTATACAGAAAAGCTGGACAGTTCTGTAACCAACAATATCTACCTAATTGGAAAAGTTGGCGTCCGTGTAGGGGTGCGGCTGATCTTGTCCATCACGATCTGCGGAATTGTTCAGACCAGCATCACGGGAAGCCTGTATCTGTATGCAGAACTGACGGGAGTGTTCTTCTTCACAGCAAACCTGTTGACAGGTGCAAATTCAAGTCTTGGGGCACTACATTTTGAAGTGGGAATTGATGTTGTGGTAACCCTTACCCTGAAGGTAAGACTGATCATCAAAACCATTCGCAAAGACTGGACGGTATACACTGGTCGCTGGCCGCTGTGGTCAAAATCTGTTTCCAGCAAGCTAAGCTATGTAGATGAGGCAAAACTGGATAAGGAATGGGAAATTCAGGCAGAAAATGCAGACCACAGATCCATGTTCGGATTCACCACCATTCCTATGAAAACCTGGGATCTGATGGGCGGCAAATGTACCGAAAACGCTCTTCTTAGCGGAAAAGCTGCCGGAAAAGGCGGAAATGTAAAAATCACCATAGAAAATCTTGTGGTAAATGGAGAAGCTGTTTCGGCGGGAGATCCAAAAGAAAACTTATTTACAGTGGGTGATTCTTCCAAGGGACAGAATCCGGTTGCCATTTATATGGATGAAAATCTTGCAGCAGAGCAGCTTTGCGAGGAAGCAGAACTGGATATGGTATTTACCTATGAAAATAACAGCAGCTCTGCCCTTGTGAAAAAGCAGGTGAAGCGTTTCCATCTGAAAAAGAAATGCTCTATTGCTTCTACTACACAGAATGTAAAGGTAGTGCTTTACGACTGGTGTGCAAGAAACTGGGATCTGGAACCGGCATCCTGGGATGGCGCAGAAGTTTATTCTACCTCTTTTGTAAGTAGCCGTATGCTGGGTGTGGGATATGAACCCACAGCTACTGGAACACTGGATCTGGGAGCCATTGTCACAGCTGCACAGACCACTTATCCGGAGCTTACTTCCTACAGCTATGGCTGGGCAGAACCAAATGGGGACGGCACCAGAGCTAATATTCAGTACAGTGTGCCAAGATACAGCGACTTCTGTTATATGACAACAGAAAATGGCGTAGTACGCTATGATGTGCGGGCAAATACAGAAGTCTATGATGCCACCTATTATCTCTATGTGAACCGCTTTGAAGGATATGAGGACAGTGTACGTTACCATATCCGTCTGGATGGGGCAAGGGAAGAGGACAGCTATGAATTTACCACCCGCCTCACAGAAAATGGGGAGGAAAAGACCTTTACCAGACAGGAAGACGGCACTTATCTTTTGGAAACACGGAGAAAAGACTGTGATACCACAGAACAGCCGATCCTGATGAGCGTAAATAAGAAAGCTGCGGTAAAGACCGGTTTTGTGATCACTGGACGGGAAGTACAGCAGGATGTATATTTTGACCTTAAGATTGGAAACGGTACTCTGGGAATCCAGCTGGGAGAGGGCGTGGAAAGCTATGAATTTGAGGATCCGGCATTGCTGGCATCTTCAGAGGGAATCAAACCTGGCACCCTTATTTCCCTGAAAGTAAATCTGAAAGAGGGCTATGGCGGCCTGGAAGCAGTCAGTGAAAACAAAAATGCAGAATTTACGGTAAAAGATAACGTGGTAAGCTTTGTGATGCCTACAGAAAGCCTTTCTGTTACCCTGCAGGCATACCGGCTGCATACCATTACCTATCTCTATCAGTACAAAGGCTATGGAACCTATCAGACTGCATATTTTGCAGAAAATGAGAAAACAACAGAAGCGCAGCAGCCGGTGATTGAGGGCTTGACCTTCCGTGGCTGGTATACCACTTCTGATCTCTCAGGGGAACCTTATACATTTGGAGATACCCTGAAAACAGATGTTACCCTTTATGCAGACTGGACCTGCAATGTGACCGTACATTTTACACCTGCAAAGGGTACCGCATCCTACTGGCAGGGTACAGGCGCAGACAGACAGGAAATTTATCTGCTTGGGGATAAAGATCAGACCTATTATCAGTTTACCTATTCCACACTCCGACCGGAGGAGAAGCTTCTGGATATCCAGGTTCCGGAATATGAAGGCTATCAGTTCATGGGCTGGTATGCAGATCCGGAATGCAGCACCCAGGCCATTGATCTGGAAATTTACAAAGTCTCTGGAGGTATGGATATTTATGCAGGCTGGGCAAAGATCGTAGATATCCTCTTTGATAAAAATGACGGAAGTGCAGATACCCTGCATGCACAGACTACAGGCCTGGTTGGCTATCCTCTGGGATTGCTTCCGGAAGAACCGGCCAGACAGTATTACAGCTTTACAGGCTGGTACAAAAATGCAGCGGCAACTGTTCCGGCTGACATTGAAAAGGAAAAGATCACCGGAAAAACCACCTATTATGCAGGATGGAAAGCAGACAGCTATCCGATTACCTACGAGCTTGGCGGTGGAACCAACAGCGAAGCCAATCCGGCGGCCTATACTACAGAGGACAGCTTCACCCTGTCAGATCCTGTAAGAGAAGGCTATGAATTTGCTGGCTGGATCGGTACAGATATCCAGGAAGCTACAAGAGAAGTAACTGTTGAAAAGGGAAATGGAGGAGAGAGAACCTATACAGCAGTATGGAGTCCGATCGTATATTCCATTGAATACAGAAGAACCTTTGAAACTGCAGAAAACAATCCACTGTCCTATACCATCGAGGATGAGATCCTGCTGGAACAGCCTACCAGGGAGAAATATCAGTTTGAGGGCTGGATCGGCACAGATCTGGAAGAGCCCACCAAGGAAGTTTCCATTCCAAAAGGCTCTATAGGAGACAGAACCTATACGGCTACCTGGTCCACAGAAGACCAGATCCTGGATATTCTGGAACGTGTGGAGGTTCTGGCAAATGAACATCCATACAACGATGATCTGATCGCATTCCTCACTCAGGAAGACTTCATGACAGACGAGATCAATTATGAAGCACTGGAAGAGAAACTGGCAGCAGCCGTAGAGCGGTATCTAATGGCCATGATCATGGACGATGAGAAGATTGGCGCATATAGTGACCATATCCAGCTGACTGTAAGCTTTGACAAGGAATTCACAGATCTGTACGGGGATTCCAAGATGCAAAGACATGGCTTCCGGATCGCAGCAGTTTATGTAGACGATGATGGAAAGAGTACACCAGAAGAACCTAATGCATTTTCCTATTTTGCAACCTTGAATAAGATGGAACCTACTTCTGTGTTCTGGCCAGAAGCTGGTAAGCTTCTCTATGGAGAGACGGTGGGTGACAGCGAGCTTGGAGAGGGAAGTGCCCAGTATATCAATAAGGATTTTGCACTGGAATATCCGGTAATTGGCTCCTTTGACTGGAAAGCAGAAGAAAAAGGAAAAGTTCCATTTGGTGGAAATAATGGTACAAAAGATTCTTCTTACAAGGTTGTATTTACGCCATATCAGGAGGATCGTTTCACACCTGTGGAAGGAAGTGTGGGAGTTCTTACCCAGATTGGCCTGACAGTTATCTGCAGTGCAGAGGACCGGGATTACATTCCGGAAGATACCAGCGCTACAGGAACAGCAAAACTGGTCTATGTGGATCAGGCTGGAAATCTAACAGATACTGTATTTGAAGATGGCACTCTCTTAACTGGTGGAACCTGGAACTTTGCAAATGACAGGGCAGAAGTGGATAAACAGGTTACCTTTACCGGATACAGCCTGGATGCTGCAAAAAATACAACTGCAGAATACGGCGAAAATGCTTATGTTCTGGTAGGAGAGACAACAAAGACCTGTCAGGCAACCATCCATCCAGTGGAAAAAGATAATATAAGGATTCAGGTCATTGCGCCGGAAACCATCGAAAAACAGTATCTTTACGGAACACCTCTTGGAGATATGGGGCTGACAAATGGTTCTGTACGATATCAGAAAGAGAATGGAGACTATATCACCGTTGAGGGTCAGTGGGACTGGAAAAACGGGGAGAAAGAAAGCGTACCAAATGCAGGAACAACCTCTTATACCGCAGTATTTACACCCGGAGATAAATATGAAGGAGGATATGGAAGCTTTGAAGCTGGCGTACAGGTTACGGTACAAAAGCAGACCGTGACAGTGCCACAGATTTCAGATCTGACTTATGTGGGAACTGCACAGGCACCACAGGTGGCAGCTTCCAGCCTTTATCAGGTAAAAGAAAATGCAAAACAGACATCTGTGGGTACCTATACAGTGAAGCTGGAACTGAAGGATTTTACCAATTATATGTGGGCAGATCCCGCCAGCGAAAAGGTGACCATCCAGGATGCCGAGGCAACGATTTCCTATCAGATCCTTCCGGCAGAAATCACTGTGGATGTAACTGCGGCAACAGCAGCACAGGTTCTTTATGGACAGAAGCTTACCAGTGAGGCAGCAGATCAGACTTCTACAGTAAATGGGCAGAATAACATTGTCACAGCGTTGACTGCCAAGGGAAAAGTAAGCGGAACCAAGGCAACTTATAAAGCTGGGTCCGGTGGAAATCGAGATGTAGCCGGTACCTGGAGCTGGATCACAGATACAGATGGAAACCTACTGGTGAATACAGCAGGCAAGGAAGTTGCTACTGCGCAGCCACTGGTTCCTTCTGATACAGCTTATCAGGTGAAGGCAAGGTTTACACCAAATGATAAGAATCTGAAGACATATGAAGCATATTTGCCGGTTAAGGTTGGACAGTCAGATCCATATGTGCCGTATACGTTAAGTACAGACTCTTTCTATCTGGGAAAAGGGAATTCGCAATTTTACTATACACCAGGTGGAATTACTATAAAAGAGAAGGACCAGCCTGTGTATAACCGATATACCGGAGAACAAATAACGGGTATCTGGGAGTGGGATGATCCTTTGAAACAAGAAACAGAATCAAAGGTATTTGGTGCAAGGTTTGTATTTGACAATAGCGAAAATAGTTCTTTCTATACGATGCCAAGACAGAATTGTAAGATTACTGTGCGAGATTACATGATTGCAACTTTGCGTGTTATAGTAGCATCAGAAAACCTGAAATTGACGGGAAATGATATTGGTGATAAGTCAAAATTTGGACTAAAAAATGGTGAAGGCTCGTATACTTCTATTATAGATGAGAAGCAGACAAAATATTTATTCCGTGTTGATGGCTGGCAGAATGCCCGGGATGATCAGAATAACATTATAAGAGAAACAACAATGGTTGCAAAAAGTATAACAGCAGGTGGCGTTCAAGTTGCTCAGGGAGGATTTATTCCTTATAGATGCATTGTTTCTACCAGTGATGTTACAATTACCTCCATGCAGCCTTCAACTGGCGATGTGTATGCGGTGTTGGTTGATCTGGGGACTCATCGTGGAGATGTTTCCGTAACGTTGACTGTAGATGCAGTAGAGCCAACCTATAAAGTGCCATCACAGTCGGTACAGTCTGCATCTAAGAGCAGGAAAGCTGCGAAAAAAGCTAAAGTTCAGCTTACCCCGACACCAACTGTCACCCCGGTACCGGAAACAGAGTTGATCACTCCGACACCAGCGGAAACTCCGGATGACACAATTACCAACCCGACACCATCAGAGACTCCGGATATTACAGTTACTCCGCCTGCTCCGTCCGAAACTCCGGAGCCGGTAACTCCAACTGTGACGCCGTCAGAGACACCGGAACCTTCCACACCGCCGGATACTCCAGCGGAAACACCGACAGAAACTCCCCAGCCAACTCCTGCAGAGCCCACTGAGGTGGAAACCCCGGAACCGACATCTGTGGAACCAGCTCCAACCGAGAGTCCGCAAACTGAGGTACAGGACACTTCTCCAGAATCCTCACAGGCAGAAACAACAGCGGACACACTGTCTCCACAGTCGGAACTTTCTGAGACGGTGCTACAGGCAGCATAGTGGAAGTAAATTCTTTAAAAAATGAAATGTAAAAGAGGCTGCGCACTAAGCGATTAGTGCGCAGTCTCTTTTCACTCTATATCATTTCGCAATGAATTTTCGCAAAAATTCTGAAAAAGCAACAATTATGTCAGGGAATTTTAGATTAAAAATAATTATTATGCACAAATGAGTTGAGACTTTTTCGGATTCGTATTATGATGATTATATAAAAAAGATGAGAAAGAGAGGAGAGAAATGGCAATACAGGTAAAAAGTGAAATTGGAAAACTGAAAAAAGTAATGCTTCACAGACCAGGCAAAGAATTGGAGCATCTTGTGCCGGGAGATCTGGAACGTCTGTTATTTGACGATATTCCATATCTTAAAGCTGCTCAGAATGAACATGATCTTTTTGCAGGTATTTTGCGTGAGCAGGGAGTTGAGGTAACTTATCTGGAAGACCTGATGTCAGAAGTTTTAAAAAACAATACGGAATTAAAGAAAAAGTTTATTGACCAGTTTATCGAAGAAGGGGATGTAAACGATAAAAGAGTCAAAGAAAATCTGGCATCATTCCTGATGGAGATTCCCGATGAAAAAGATCTGGTGATGAAGGTTATGTCAGGTGTCCGTGATGAAGAATTGAAAATAAGGATCAAAGGCCCGCTGGTCAGTCACCTGAATACAGAAAGTCAGTTTCTTTTGGATCCGATTCCCAATCTTTATTTTACCAGAGATCCATTTGCATGTATTGGAAATGGAGTCAGCCTTAACTGTATGTACTCCAGGACAAGAAGAAGAGAAACTATTTTTGGAGAATATGTATTGAAATACCACCAGGAGTTTGCAGGACAGACCCCTTTTTATTATGACCGAAAACGACCATATTCAATTGAGGGCGGCGACATTCTGAATATCAGTAATAAGGTGCTTGCTGTTGGTATTTCTCAAAGAACAACAGCAGAAGCAATCGAGCTTCTTGCACAGTCGGTTTTTGCTGATGAAAATGCAGAGATAGACACAATTCTGGCACTTGATATTCCGGCAATGAGGGCATATATGCATCTTGATACAGTTTTTACGCAGGTTGATTATGATAAGTTTACCATTCATCCTGGTATTTTAAGAACACTAAGTGTGTTTGAACTGAAAAAAGGGAAAAATGCCGGAGAATTGACTGTGGCGGAAAAGACACAGACTCTGGAAACTATATTAAAAGAATGTTTAAAATTGAATAGTGTAACACTGATCCAGTGTGGTGGAAAGGATATGATCGTATCTGAACGTGAGCAGTGGAATGATGGCTCTAATACTCTTTGTGTTGAACCGGGAAAGGTAGTAGTTTACGATCGCAATTATGTGACAAATCAGATTTTGAGAGAGAATGGTATAACGGTGCTGGAGATGCCCAGTTCGGAGCTGTCCAGAGGCCGTGGAGGCCCACGCTGCATGAGCATGCCCCTTATACGAGAAGTATTATGATGAGATAAGAATTGCGAGAGCAGCTTCGCTGCGAAGCAATTCGTGGATATCAAGTTAGGGGCAAAATACCTTTTTCCCCTGACATCATGATAAGATTGACAGAGAAAATGGAGGAAAATAATATGTCATTTGAAATGCCTAAATATCATCATCCGAATTTTGAGGAAGAAAGATTTGTAAATGCACCAGACGCAGTGTATGAAAAAGCAGAAAAGGACGGTGTTGCGCCGGAAAATTATCATAGTACATCTATGTATCCGGAATATTTTAAGATTAATGGACAGTGGAAACTGGCAGAAGAAAGCCGTATGGATTCCTGTGTTATTCTGCGTGAAAATGGAAAACTGGATGTTGTAGAAGCCAGAAATATTAAAAAAGGTGATCAGGTAATCCTGGGAAGAACTGAAAAGTGTGAAGACGGTATTTATATGCACTGTAACGGATTTGCAGAGGATGAGGATGCTCTGGAAGATCAGTTTGTGTTCCGTCAGGGAAGAAGCAGAGAAACTTCATATGCCCGTGATTACGATAAATTGTTTGAGCTTCTGAAATATGAAAAAGAACATGGAAACATTGTCTGGGTCATGGGACCGGCATTTGCTTTTGATGCAGATGCAAGAAGAGCTATGCAGCTGCTGATCGAAAATGGCTATGCCCATGGTATAATGGCTGGAAATGCTCTTGCCACACATGATTTGGAAGGAGCACTTCTTCATACTGCACTTGGACAGGACATTTATACACAGCGATCTCAGCCTAACGGACATTATAACCATCTGGATGTCTGTAACAAGGTACGTAGAAGCGGTTCCATTCCACAGTTTATTAAGGATTATGATCTGGACGATGGAATCATCTGCAGCTGTGTGAAAAATGAAGTTCCCTTTGTTCTTGCCGGATCTATCCGTGATGACGGACCACTTCCTGAGGTTATCGGAGATGTATATGAGGCAGCAAATGCTATGCGTGGGGTTGTGCGTAAGGCAACAACTGTAATCTGCATGGCGACTATGCTTCATACGATCGCAACAGGAAATATGACTCCCTCTTTCCGTGTATTAGAGGATGGAACAGTAAGACCGCTTTACCTCTATACTGTGGATGCAGATGAATTTGTAGTAAATAAACTGTTGGACAGAGGAAGCCTTAGTGCAACAACAGTTGTAACAAATGTACAGGATTTCATCACACTGGTAGCAAAAGGATTAAATGTGATGTAACAGGTTTTTACTGTGAAAGTAAGTCACGGATGGCTGCCATGGCAGTGCCACAGGCGCAGAACAGCTGACTTTCATATATGGGGCTGTCGCTCTAAGTGATCAGAGCGCAGCTTCATTTTCTTGAAAAAGCGACAGTCCGTTTTGACAGAACAAAAAGCAAGGGAGAAAAATACTGGTTCATAGCGAGGGTGAAAAATAACTTGACAAAAGCGACAAAAAAGCTTACACTAATTAAGCATTTGAGCATTGCATTTTCCTTTGTTTTTTTGATGGAGATGTGATGAGATACATAAGCTGGAATAGCTCAGTCGGTAGAGCACTTCACTCGTAATGAAGGGGTCGTGAGTTCGAGTCTCATTTCCAGCTTTTTATTTTTGTAAGGGAGCAGAACTGTTATGGTTCTGCTCCTGTTTAAGTGAAAAAATGTGTCATCAGCACAAAAATAATTGTTTTCAAACAGTTTATTCTATGATAGAATAAGCTTTGATTGCAACCAAAGGAGACGAGGTACATGTCAGGTTATTCCACCCCAGGCTTTTTTGAAAAGAAAATAGAGAGAGAGACCGCAGCAAGAGTTGCGGCTTTTTTAGGTGGGCTTGGAAGAGGTTCTGAGAATCTTGGAGCTACAGGGGTGCGTTCTGACTGGATGGAGCAGGACGGACCTGCTTTTGTGGTGCCTTTTTCTGAGACAATATACGAAGATACGGGTTATCGTTACAGCAGAATGCATTAAGAAGCGAGATCTCAGCACAGAAGAGGTGCCAAAGAAAAGCTTTTAAAGCCTGATGGTGAAGATATCCCGTATCTTTTTTTGCAAAAAAAGAGGAGGGGACAGATGTCTGACTCATTTCTTGAACTGAAAAATCTGAAGAAAAGTTTTACCCCGGAAGAATACGTGATTCAGGGAATCAATCTGAAAATAGAACAGGGAGAATTTGTTACTCTGCTTGGTGCATCCGGCTGTGGGAAAACCACCACGCTTAGGATCATTGCAGGATTGGAGCAGCCTGACAGTGGGAGCGTGTGGCTGGAAGGCAAAGATGTCACATTATTGGAACCCAATAAGAGGGATGTAAACACGGTGTTTCAGAATTATGCCCTGTTTCCCCACATGAATGTGGAGGACAACATTGGATATGGTCTGAAAATCCGAAAAGTGCCAAAGCCTCAGATCAAACAGAAGGTAAAGGAAATGCTGGAACTGGTTCAGCTGGAAGGCTATGAAAGGCGTAAGCCAGCCGAGCTTTCCGGGGGGCAGAAACAGCGTGTGGCAATTGCCAGAGCCCTTGCAAACAATCCACGGGTACTGCTTCTGGATGAGCCGCTTGGGGCGCTGGATCTGCAGCTTCGCCGGGCTATGCAGCTGGAACTGAAGCGACTGCAGAAAAAGCTGGGAATTACGTTCATCTATATTACACATGATCAGGAAGAGGCAATCAATATGTCTGACCGGATTGTGGTAATGAATCGGGGGCGTTTCGAGCAGATCGGTACACCAGATGAGGTGTATAACCATCCGAAGACCAGCTACGTAGCCACATTTGTGGGAAATGCCAATATCCTCAGGGGGAAAGCTGCGCTGGTAGATGGTCACCTGGTGCAGGTACAGATAGGAGCAAAAACAGCTTTTATTTACACGGAAGAATCTGTGAAAGTGGGGGAAGTGATTACTTTTGCCCTGCGAAGCGAAAATATTCTGCTGGAAGAAAAGAAAAGTGTAGCCGGACAGGAGATCGAAAATGGAACCGGAAATGCAGTGAGAAATGAAACCGGGGAGAATACTACCGGAGATTTATACGGAACTGTAAAAGAGAAAAACTTTGCTGCCGGACAGCTTCGGGTGCAGCTGGTTCTGTCAGATGGCACGGAAATCACAGCCAGCCGGTATGGAATGAATGCTAATATCCAGCCAGGCCAGCAGATTGTCTGGAGGTTTGACCCAAAAGCAGCAGTTGTAGTAGATCATGATAACGGTTTCTCAGGAGAGAAACCGTGACGGGCGAAAGAAGCCGGAGCCAGACTTCGGCAGGAAAAGGCCAAAAAGCCACCATGGGAATGATCCTTCCCCTGTATATTTTTACCCTGATCTTTGTGGCCTGCCCCCTTCTTTATATGGTGGCACTAAGCTTTGCCACTCCGGGAGAAGTCCATGGTGTGCAGTGGATCTTTACCTTAGACAATTACAAAAAAATCCTGGAACCTGTGTACTTAAGTACCTTTGGCCAGTCTTTCCAGCTGGCTATTACAAGTACGGTCTGTATCACCCTGATCGGTTATCCATTTGGCTATTTTATGGCAAAATTACCGGCAGAAGGCAAAAAGAAAGCCATGCTTTTTCTGATGCTTCCCTTCTGGGTCAACTCCCTGATCCGGCTTTATGGCTGGATCATCATTCTTCAGAAAAAAGGAATTTTGAATTTCGTCCTGAAAAAGCTGGGACTGATCGAGAAACCTCTGAAAATCATGTACAGCTATCCGGCAATTGTCATAGGTATGATCTATGTCCTTTTGCCTTTCATGATATTGTCTGTATATTCCAGTGCGGAGAAACTGGACTGGTCACTGGTGGAAGCAGCACGGGATCTTGGGGCAAGCAAAGCAAAAGCCTTTTGGACAGTGAGTTTTAAGCTGACGCTGCCAGGCCTTTTATCAGGAGTGATCCTGACATTTATTCCATCTATGGGACTGTTTTTCATAGCAGATATCCTGGGAGGAAATAAAGTGGTACTGGTGGGAAGTCTGATCCAGGATCAGATGACCAGGGGAAATAACTGGCCCTTTGCAGCAGCCCTTGCTGTGATCCTGATGGTCCTTACTACTTTGATGATCCTTGTATATCGCAAGGTAACAAAGGCAAAAGAAGTGGAGGGATTGAGATGAAAAAAAGCACACGTTTTGAAAAATTCTATCTGGGACTTGTGTTTCTTTTGATGTACCTGCCAGTGGCGGTAGTGGTTATTTTTTCGTTTAATGAATCCAAGCTTCCGGTACGGTTCACCGGATTTTCCTTCCAGTGGTATGAAAAGCTGTTTGCAGACAGCGCTATGCTGGAGGCACTTGTAAACAGTCTGATCCTGGGCGTGGCCAGCTGTGCAGTATCGGCTGTGATCGGAACATTAGGTGCTGTAGGACTGTCACGGATCCACTGGAAAACAAAGGGAGTGCTGGAATACATTTCCATTTTGCCCCTTATGATACCGGAGATTATCCTTGGCATGGTTCTGATGGCATTTTTCTATATGCTGAACCTGCCTTTTGGAATGCTTACCTTACTGATCGGACACACAGTATTTTGTATTCCATATATATTGATGGAAGTAAAAGCAAGACTTGTAGGCATGGATCTCTCTTTGGAGGAAGCTGCCAGAGATCTTGGTGCTTCTCCCATGAGAGTATTTTTTGATATTACATTGCCACTGATCATGCCGGCTGTGGCATCCGGTTCTTTGCTTGCCTTTGCCATGTCCATGGATGATGTGGTGATCAGTATTTTTGTAAACGGTCCCAAGCTGACAACCCTGCCAATCAAGGTATATACACAGATCCGAACCGGTGTCACGCCTGAGATCAATGCCTTATGTACCGTCATGCTGGCCTTTACGATAATGATTCTGCTGGTTTATTCTCTGATAAAAAGGATCCAAAAGAAAGCCAGATGATCATATATGGGAATGAGCATTCTCGCAATCTGTACGCCCTTAGGGGTGGAAAGGAGTATACAAATGAACAAACTCATTGAGTTGAAAAACCTTACGAAAAACTTTGATGACCAGCAGGTTCTTCGCGGAATCAATCTGGATATTTATGAGAACGAGTTTCTCACCCTTTTAGGACCAAGCGGCTGTGGAAAGACCACAACCCTTCGAATTATCGCGGGCTTTGAAGAGCCGAGCGGCGGTGAAGTGTTGTTTAATGGCATTGAGATTTCCAAGCTTCCTCCATATAAGAGAGAAGTAAATACTGTTTTTCAGAAATACGCTCTTTTCCCTCATCTGAATGTAGCGGAAAATATAGCATTTGGTCTGAACCTGAAGAAAATGGATAAGACTGTGATCAGCCAGAAGGTCAGTAAAATGCTGAAAATGGTAGGCCTTGAAGGCTTTGAAAAAAGAGATGTCACTCTTCTTTCCGGCGGACAGCAGCAGAGGGTAGCCATTGCCCGTGCCCTTGTAAATGAGCCAAAGGTCCTTCTTCTGGATGAGCCTCTTGGAGCCCTGGATGCCAAGATCCGCAAGCAGATGCAGATCGAGCTGAAAAAGATCCAGCAGGAAGTTGGAATTACTTTCATCTATGTCACCCACGATCAGGAGGAAGCCCTTTCCATGTCTGATACGGTGGTTGTTATGAATAATGGAGAAATCCAACAGATCGGATCTCCAACAGATATTTACAACGAACCGGAGAACCGTTTTGTTGCAGGCTTTATCGGGGAATCCAATATTATCGAGGGAATCATGATACGGGATTATCTGGTACAGTTTGATGGATTTGAGTTTGAGTGTGTGGACAAAGGCTTTGAAGATAACGAAGAAATCGAAGTAGTTCTCCGCCCGGAGGATCTGGATATTGTAGAGCCGTCACAAGCCCAGATTACAGGTGTTGTTCGAAATGTCACCTTTAAAGGCGTTCACTACGAAATCCTTGTTGAGACAAAATTGCGTACCTATAAAGTTCAGACTACCGATTATGCGGAAGTGGGCCGCCAGGTAGGACTGAAATTCGGACCGGAAGACATTCACGTAATGTACAGAATGGGAGCATATTAATGAAACAGTTTAAGCGCCTTATCATCCCGTATTTTATCTGGGCAATCATCATCCTTGTGATCCCACTGTTTCTGATTGTCCTCTATGCTTTTACCACAGAAGGAAACGAGGTTATGACGCTTTCCTTCACCTGGGGAAACTTTGTAAAATTCCTGGAAGCCACTTACCTGAACGTAATCCTGAAATCCTTCTGGCTTGGACTTCTTACTACCGTTATTTGCCTGGTACTTGGCTATCCCCTTGCCCTGATCATTGCAAGATGCTCTGAAAAGGTTCAGGGGCTTCTGATCATGCTGGTAACCATTCCCATGTGGATCAACATGCTTCTTCGTACCTATGCATGGATGAACCTTCTGTCAGATAATGGGATCATCAACAATATTCTGGCAAAAATCGGACTTGGTCCCATCAGCATGATGTACACGGATTTTTCTGTAATGGTAGGACTGATCTGTAACTTTATGCCTTTTATGATCATTCCCATCCATACTTCTTTAAATAAAATGGACAAATCCCTGATCGAGGCAGCTTATGATCTGGGTGCCAACCGTTTCCAGACCTTCTGGAAAGTAATCTGGAAGCTGTCCCTGCCAGGGGTGGTAAATGGTATTATGATGGTTTTTCTTCTTGCCATTTCCTCCTTCGTTATTCCAAAGCTACTGGGAGGGGGACAGTATATGCTCATCGGTAACCTGATCGAATCCCAGTTTATCTCTGTTGGAGACTGGAATTTCGGTAGTGCCATTTCCATGATTCTGGCAGTGATCATTTTGATTTCCATGAGCCTGATGAAGCGGATGGACAAAGAAAAAGGAGAGTAGGAGGATATCATGCAGAAAAAGACAAGCTTTTTTCAGAGATTTTACGTGGCCATCTGCCTGGTATTCTTTTACCTTCCAATTTTGGTGACCATGATCTTTTCCTTTAACTCATCGAAATCCCTGACGAAGTTTACGGGATTTTCCATGAGATGGTACGCAGAACTGCTTCACAATACAGAGGTCAGCAAGGCTGTTTATGTGTCTGTGACCATTGCAATCCTGGCAACTGTGATCTCTACAGTACTTGGGACCATCACTGCCATTGGCCTTTCCAAGTCAAGAAAGGTATTAAAGGAAACACTTTTAAACGTCAACAACCTGCCAATCCTGAATCCGGATATTGTAACAGCTATCGGTTTGATGCTTTTGTTTTCTTCCCTGGGATTTCGGAAGGGATATTTTACCATGCTGCTGGCGCACATCTCTTTTTGTACGCCCTATGTCATTACCAGTGTTTATCCCAAGGTGAGAAGCCTTGATCCAAATCTGGCAAATGCAGCCATGGACCTTGGAGCCACACCTTTCCAGGCGCTGACAAAGGTCATTGTACCCATGATCAAGGACGGTATTTTCGCAGGCGCCCTGCTGGCGTTTACCATGTCCTTTGATGATTTCGTAATTTCGTATTTCGTGTCAGGAAATGGTGTAAAGAACATTTCCATCGTGGTTTACAATATGACAAAGCGAATCAACCCCACTATCAATGCCCTGTCTACCATTGTAATTGTGGTTATCGTGCTGGTTATGGTGTTTGCTAATATACTTCCGAGAATTTTGGAAAAACACGCAAGTAAGCATGCGAAAAAAATTCAGCGTGTGATCGCACTGCTGCTGGTTTTCGCCCTTGTTTTCGGACTGATCAAATGCGGCGGCGGAGCCACACAGAGCCATGTACTGAAGGTTTACAATGCAGGAGAATATATGGATTTGGATCTTCTGACCAAATTTGAACAGGAATATAATTGTACTGTGGTTTACGAAACTTTCGAATCCAACGAAATGATGTATACCAAGCTTTCTGCAGGAGAGTCCTATGATATCCTGATTCCTTCCGATTATATGATCGAGCGTCTGATCAAGGAAGATTATCTCCAGCACATTGACTGGGATCTGATCCCTGATAAAGAGAACCTGATGGACGAGGTTATGAATAAGAGTTACGATCCGGGCAACCGCTATTCCTGCCCGTATTTCTGGGGAACTGTTGGTATTCTTTATGATACCACTGTGGTGGATCCGGCAGATCTTCAGGAAGGATGGAATCTCCTTTGTGATACCAAGTACAAAGGAAATATTTACATGTATGATTCTGAACGAGATTCTTTTATGATCGCTTTGAAGGCTCTTGGATATTCCATGAACACCACAGATGATAATGAGATCCAGGAAGCTTATCAGTGGCTGATCGACCAGAGAAATACCATGGAGCCTATTTATGCAGGGGATGACGTCATCGATAACATGATTTCCGGAAACAAAGCCATGGCAGTTGTTTACTCCGGAGATGCCTCCTATATTATCAGTGAAAATCCAAATATGGATTATTTCACACCAAAGCAGGGAACCAACAACTGGTATGATGCAATGGTTATCACAAGAGACTGCAGCGAGGTAGAACTGGCTCATCAGTTTATTAATTTTATGCTGGAAGAAGAATCTGCTCTTTCCAACACGGAAGAAGTAGGGTATACTTCTCCTGTAAAGAGCGTTTACGAAACCATGATCCATGGGGATTACCAGGGAGTTTCTTCCTACATTCCGGATTTTGAAAATCCAAACAGCGAGATCTTCCGCTATCAGGAACCGAAGATCAAACAAAAATATGCAGAGCTGTGGACCAAGATCAAGGCAGAGTAGCGCTGAAGCTATGAAAATGTTACAATGAGACCGTAAGTAAACAGTCAGGCTGTATCTGAAAATACAGCCTGGCAGGACCGAAAAGGAGAACGACTATTATGAAGAAAAAATTACTTGCAGTAATTCTTGCAGCTGCAGCAGTTTGTGGCAGTGTGGTGCCTGTATGTGCGGCAGATTCTGAGCTTGTCCTTTATACATGGGATGGAATGTTCCCCCAGGAAGTGTTGGACGGCTTTGAAGAGGAGACCGGTACAAAAGTTGTATTTTCCCATTTTGATACAGATGAGACCATGCTGGAGAAAGTTTCCATGGCAGAAGGCGGCGATTATGATGTGGTGATCGCAGATGATTATATTCTGGAGAAAATTATAGAAGAAGGTCTTGCCACCAAGCTTGACAAAGAAAAGCTTTCCAATCTTGGAAATGTAAATCTTCTTTATCAGGGACAGTTTTATGATGAGAACGATGAGTACACAGTGCCATATGGCGCAGGAATGCCTCTGATCGTATACGATCCGGATGAAGTAGATATTGATATCAAGGGTTATGCAGATCTGTGGGACGAATCTCTGGAGGACAGCGTGGCTCTCATCGGCAATTACCGTGTGATCAACGGTATCACTCTTCTTACTATGGGAAAGAGCATGAATGAGGAGGATGTGGATACCATCAAAGCGGCTGGTGAAAAGTTAAAAGAGCTGGCTCCAAATGTCCGTCTGATCCAGGAAGACAATACCCAGAATGCCCTGCTAAATGGAGAGGCTTCTGTGGCATTTCTCTACACCTCACAGGTGACAGCTGCCCTTGCTGAGAATCCTGATCTGAAGGTGGTTTACCCAGAGGAGGGCCTTGGATTTGGAATTATGGGAATGTTCATTCCTAGCCAGGCACCAAATGCAGAAGCTGCTTATCAGTTTGTAGATTATATTTTAAGGCCGGAGATTTCAGCACAGTGCACGGATTACATCGGATACTACAGCACAAATAAAGCCGCTGATGAGCTGGTGAATCCGGATCTGGTAGTACCGGACAGTGTTACAAGTGGCGAGATCATCCATAATGTAAGCGCAGAAGCAGAAGAGCAGTATAATAAGAACTGGACTGAGTTCAAGGCTGCTTGTGACTGACGAGCTGCTTACGCAGGCGGACTTTTTGGTCCGCCTGTTTTTTCAAGAGATGCTTTGTTTTTGCACGGAGGTTCTGTACATAAAAGGGAGAAAACAGGATGGAAATATATAAAGGAGATTCTGCTTTTGCCGGAATTGCAATTGGAAAAATACGGTTTTACCGCAAGGGAGAGTACCAGGTGCGGCAGCATCAGGCTGAGGATATAAAAGAGGAACTTCATGATTTTGACGTGGCGAGACATCGTGTAATGCAGATCCTGAAAGAAGAATATGACAGGAAAAATCAAAACTGTCTTCTGGATCAGGCTGCACTTCTCGGGTCCGGAAGTTTTCTGCGGGCTGTGGAAAGTATGATCTCAGAGGAAAAAGTGACAGCGTCCTATGCTGTGCAGACTACCAGGGATGAGCTTCAGAGTTCTTTTGGAGGCTTGAAGGATCCTTCTGTGAAGGAAAGAATCCACAATGTCTTCAGAATCAGTGGATTGCTACTGGATATTCTTGGTCAGGCTGAAAAAAGGATTGATCTGGGAAAAGAACCGGTGATTCTTGTGGCAGATACCCTGTCTCCTGCGGAACTTGTGGAGATGGAAAGAGAGAAGCTTCTGGGAATTGTTACCCGAAAAGGTTCTTCTACTTCCCATGCGGCAATTCTTGCCAAGAGCATGGATATCCCCTGCGTGACTGGTGTGGGGATTCCGTGGTCAGAGGAAGAATGGGAAGATAGTATCGGGATTATAGATGGCTATACGGGAACCGTTTATCTGGAACCGGATGGCGAGGTACGAAAGGAATATGAGATTCGCCGGAAAGCTGATGATATAGAGCGGGAAGAACTTTTGAAACTGAAAAATGCAAAGGACTGTACTCTGGATGGACATGAGGTAGGAATCTATGCAAATATCGGAAACCTGGATGATCTGAACAGCGCATTGTATTATGGTGCCAAGGGAATTGGACTTCTTCGCAGCGAATTTCAGTATCTGGGAAGAGAAAATTATCCCGGAGAGGAGGAACTATTCCAGGCATATAAAAAAGCAGCACAGATCATGGATGGCCGTCTGGTGATCATCCGTACTGCCGATCTGGGTGCGGATAAGCAGGTATCTTATCTGGAAATACCCCAGGAAATCAATCCTCTTATGGGAAACCGGGGAATCCGGCTGAGCCTTGACCGGAAAAATCTGTTTAAAACCCAGATAAGGGCTATTTACCGGGCAAGCTGGTACGGAAACCTGGGAATGATGTATCCGATGATCAGTTCAGAGGAAGAGATGGATCAGATTGAGAAAATCGTGGCAGAGGTGAAACAGGAGCTGACTGAGGCAGAAATTTCCTATAAAGATATTCCTACAGGAATCATGATAGAGACACCGGCAGCAGTGATGATCGGAGAAGAGCTTGCAAAACGGGTGGATTTTCTTGGAATCGGAACAAATGACCTGACCCAGTATACGCTGGCTATGGACCGGCAGAATCCGTTTTTGCAGAAGAAATACAATGATCATCACCCGGCTGTGCTTCGTATGGTGAAAATGATTGTGGATGCGGGACATGCACAGAACTGTAAGGTGTGTCTTTGCGGAGAACTGGCAGCAGACACCAGCCTGACGGAAACTTTTCTGCGGATGGGTGTGGATGTACTGTCTGTGGTGCCAGCCTGCATCCTGCCTGTGAGAAAGGCACTGCGTGGAGTAAACCTGATCTCCTGAAGGGATGTTTCTGAAAAACTTTAAAAAGAGGATCAAGATGAAAGAAAAAAGTAAAGTGATCGTTCTTCCCTGCGAGGAATATAACGAAGAAATAATAGTTGCACTTTTAAAGGCCGGACTGGATCAGCTTGGCGGATTGGATCAGCTAATCGGAAAAGAGGAGAAAATCCTTTTAAAGCCCAATCTTCTGAAAAGGGCAGAGGTGGAAAAAGCAGTCATCACACATCCTGTGGTAGTAGGTGCTTTTGCCCGTATTCTTCGGGAGAAAGGATACCAGAACATTGTGCTTGCAGATTCCTGCGGCCATGGAACCACAAAAGGTGTGATCCAGGGAACCGGGATGGATACTTATCTGGAGAATTTTCAGATTCCGGCCATTGATTATACAAAAGGTGTGCATGTAGAGTATCCACAGGGAATACAGGCAAAAGAGTTTATCCTCCCCAAAGAGCTTTTGGAAGCGGACTGTGTGGTATCCCTTTCAAAGATGAAAACCCATGCACTGGAGCGGATCACAGGAGCTGTGAAAAACAGTTACGGATTTGTATATGGAAAAAATAAAGCCATAGGCCATACAAAATATCCAAGCGCAGACAGCTTTGCCAGAATGCTGATCGACCTGAACCAGTGTGTGAAGCCCCGTCTTTATATTATGGACGGAATTATGGCAATGGAAGGTAATGGCCCAGGGGCAGGAGATCCGATACCTATGAATGTGCTTCTGATGTCCCTGGATCCGGTAGCTTTGGATGGTATATTTTCCAGACTGGTGTGTCTGGACCCGGAAATGGTTCCCACCTGTTATCATGGTGAAAAGATGGGTCTTGGAACATGGAAGGAAGAAGAAACAGAAGTAGTTCTGGTAACAATCCTGAAAAAAGAGAATGGTGTTGCAGAAGAAAGCAGTTCGATATCTGTTGAGACCATTTCTATGGCAAAGCTTGTAAAGCAGTATGGAAATTCGGATTTTAATGTAGACCGGACAAAAATAAGAAGCAATATCTGGACAAGACTTGCAAAAGCCCTGAATATTTTCCAGAAGAAACCCTATATAGAGCCGGAGAAATGTGTACGGTGCGGAATCTGTGTGAACAGCTGCCCGGTACCGGGAAAAGCAGTAGATTTCCGACAGGGAAAAGCTCATCCCCCGGTTTATGATTATAAAAAGTGTATCCGGTGCTTCTGCTGCCAGGAAATGTGCCCGAAAAAGGCAATCAAGGTCAAATAAAATTTTATGGATCTTATAGAAACAACTCGTCACAAGATGCTAAAAGACAAGGATAGCAATTCATGACGAGCTGTTCCGATTGTAAGGGTATCCCTTTATCCAAACAGACTCTGAAATCAGCGGGAAAGCCCAAGCAGTCTGGCTGTCTCGCGGATATAATCCGGTGTGGTACCGCAGCAGCCACCTACAATACCTGCCCCGGCATCAATGAGGGCTTTGATATGTCCTGCAAATTCCGGTGCTTTCATGGAATAGACTGCATTTCCTTTATCATCAATAAATGGCATTCCGGCATTTGGCTTGGCAATGACTGGAATGGAAACATTTTCCCGGATATTGCGGATGACAGAAACAAGCTGATCCGGGCCTACAGAGCAGTTGACACCTACGGCATCTGCACCTGCTGCTTCCAGAGAAACAGCTGCTTCAATGGCATTTCCACCGCTGAAGATACTGCCGTCTGCATCCACAGTCATAGTACACATAATGGGAAGCTGGCATACAGTGGAAGCTGCATCTACTGCAGCGAGAGTTTCCTCAATATTGATCATGGTCTCTGCTACGATCAGATCTACTCCTGCATCAGCCAGATAACGGATCTGCTCCTGGTACGTTTCAAAGGCTTTCTCATAAGTCATTTCCCCGGCTGGGGCCATCATCTTCCCACTGGTAGTGATGTCTGCTGCCACATATACCTTGCGGGATGCTGCATCTGCTACTTCTCTGGAATAGGACACCAGAGTGTGATTGATCTCTTCAATGCGGTCTTCCAGACCATGCATGGTAAGACTGATACGATTTCCTCCAAAAGTAGGCGCATAGATGATATTGCTGCCTGCCTGGATGTAGGCTCTCTGAAGGGACTGGATCACATCTTTGTGAGAAAGCACCCATTCTTCGGTGCAGACGCCCTTGGGCATGCCTGCTGCCATCAGATTGGAACCGGTAGCTCCGTCCAAGAGAACAATGTTCTGTGTAAGTGTCTGAAAATCCTGTTTTGTCATTTGATATTTCCTCCCTGGAACTGTGATACAGATAAAATCGTCATAGCCCCGCGTCCGCATCCTGGGAATTATAACGTTTTACAAAAAATATTTAAAATCTTACACATTATAACACTATTTTGCTTGATTTTCCAGTTGCCAGCGTATAAAATAGGATATGCTTTCAAAAGAAAATTAAAGGAGTTAAAAGATGAGTAGAAGGAGAAAAAGAAATGACTGGATCCCCGGTGCGGTGATCACCATCATTGTTATGGTATTGTCTGTTGTTTTTATGGGACTTCTGGCGATGACCAAGATGATCCCCACCGTCTATATGTTGATTATTGGTATGGGACTTGCCATACTTATCGCTATTATCTGGCTGCTTGTATGGCATACCAGACATAAGGGGAGATTTATCGGAGGTACCATATTTGCCGTACTTCTAGTAGTGATCCTTGGATTTGGCGGATATTATATCAACAAGACAAGATCAGCCATCAGCGATATTTCCGGTGTGACCACAGAGGTGACACAGGTTGCTGTCTATGTAAGAAGTGATGATGCAGCAGATTCTGTAGATGCAACTTCCGGATATACCTTTGGTATTTTGGCATCTCTTGACCGTGAGAATACAGATGGCGCAGTGGAGCATCTGAAGAGTCAGTTTAATGCAGATGTGCCGACTACAGAATATGCAGGCCTGACAGAACTGGCAGACGGACTTCTGAAAAATGAAGTTGGTGCCATTATCCTGAATGATGCTTATCTGGGTGTCCTTGAGGATATGGATGGATATATGGACTTTGAGACAAAGGTAAAGCAGGTCGGATCTGTAGATGTGGAAAAGGAAATCGAGGCCAACAGTGCTTCTGAGCCGGTAGAGCCGATCACCACAGCTAATGGAGGTAAGATTTATACTATTTACATCAGTGGTATTGATACTCGAGGCGATATGACAGCCAAGAGCCGAAGCGATGTAAATATTATTGCAACTGTAAATACCGATACCCATGAGATCCTGCTGGTATCCACACCACGTGATTATTACGTTCCTCTTTCCATTTCAGGCGGAGTTCCGGATAAGCTGACACATGCAGGTATCTATGGAATTGATGTATGTATGGATACTCTTGGTATGCTGTATGATACAGATATCAATTATTATTTCCGAATCAACTTCGGCGGCTTTGTGAAGGTAATTGATGCACTGGGCGGCATTACTGTAGATTCTGATTATGAGTTTGATTCACGGAATATCCTTGGTTATCACTTCAATAAGGGTGAGAACTATATGAATGGTGAGCAGGCTCTTGTGTTTGCAAGAGAGCGTTATGCATTCCAGGAAGGTGACCGTCAGAGAGGTAAGAATCAGATGGCTGTGATCCGTGCCGTTGTAAATAAGGCACTTTCACCGGAAATCCTTACCAAATATTCTTCCCTTCTCTCCACTTTGGATGGATGCTTTGGAACCAATATCACCTATGAAGAGATTGCAGAGCTTCTTCAGGATCAGCTTGCAAATGGCGGAAACTGGACTATCGTTTCCTACAGTGTAGATGGTACCGGTGCTACAGAGAAACCATATTCCATGAGCCAGAAGGCTTACGTTATGGTGCCGGATTATAATACTGTAGACAAAGCAAAGAGCCTTATGGAAAAGGTTCGCAATGGTGAGGTTGTTACCCAGGAAGAGGCTGATGCTTCTACCGGAACTACAGACAGAACCAATGAGGTTGCAGAACCAGGACCTGTTAATCAGGTTGCAACAGATGGAACCGCTGCAGACGGTACCACAGCAACTGATGGAACCACCACAGATGGAACAGCAGCCACAGATGGCGCTGCTACTGCAGACAGCACTACAACAGCTGGCTGAATTAGATAATATTCGTTGTACTGAATACCGCTTGTCCACCTGGCAAAGCTCTGCCGGGTGGGCAGACGGTATTTTTTGTGTAATAGAGGCGTGCCCGGCAAGGTTCCTATTACATAAAAAATGCCAGGAAAATTTGGAAGCTATGGAAAAGTAGACGATGGCAATAAAAAAAGATTTCCTTATCCAAACCTTTGTGATATACTAAAGCGTGTTTGGAAGATGTTTTACCTGGAGGAAAGCATGGAAAATCGCGAAAGATACAAGAGAATCATTATGTTCCTGGCATCAGCAGTGATTGTGGCCATTGAGACATTATTATTTGCCTATATCTGGTATAGATTTTATGCACACCGGGATGTGATCGGCAGGAGATTCGTAAGAGGAAATCAGGTTGTAATTGGTCTGTATGTCCTGATGATGTATTTCTTCTACAAAATATATGGTGGCTTTAAGGTGGGCTATTTAAGAGTATTTGAAGTGCTTTATTCTCAGATCCTTTCGGTACTCTGCGTGAACCTGATCACTTATCTGCAGCTGTGCCTGATCGGAAGATGGCGTCTTGGTGAGCATCTCGTCCCCATGCTTTTGATGACAGGAGCAGATCTTGTGATCGTTTTGATATGGGTTGTGGGCATGCGCTGGGTATACACCAGACTGTATCCACCCAGACAGATGCTGATGATCTATGGGAATCACAATCCCGGAGACTTAAGAGATAAGCTGGAGACAAGAGAAGATAAATATGCGATTCGTGAGATGATACCGGTTTCTGTGGGACTTGATAAACTCAAGGAGAAAATTGACGGTTATTCTGCAGTGGTGATCGGAGACCTGCCATCTCATGAGCGGAATGTTCTTCTGAAATACTGTTTTGAGAAAGATATCCGTTGTTATTCAATCCCTAAGCTTTCTGATATTTTGCTTCGAAATGCAGAAGATATCCATCTTTTTGATACCACGCTGCTTCTCTCCAGGAATTTGCGTTTGACTGCAGAGCAGTTGTTCTTAAAAAGACTGGTTGACATTGTTTTTTCCCTGCTTGGACTTGTGATCGCATCCCCATTTATGCTTCTGATCGCCATTGCCATCAAGCTTTATGACGGAGGCCCGGTTTTTTATAAACAGCCCAGACTTACCAGGGATAAAAAGGTATTTATGATCTTGAAGTTTCGCAGTATGAAGATGGATTCAGAGGTAAAAGGCGCACAGCTGGCCAAAAAAGAGGACGACAGGATCACGCCGGTAGGCCGTGTGATACGCAGGATCCATTTTGATGAACTGCCCCAGATTATTAATATTCTCAAAGGGGATATGTCTTTGGTTGGCCCAAGACCGGAAAGACCGGAGATCGCAGCCCTTTACAGCGAGAGAATACCGGAATTTGATTACCGCCTGAAGGTGAAAGCCGGACTTACCGGTTATGCCCAGGTTTATGGTAAATACAACACGACACCTTATGATAAGCTGAAACTGGATCTCACTTATATCGAGACCTATTCTCTCTGGCTGGATCTGAAGCTTCTCATGCTCACTTTCAAGATTCTTTTTCAGAAGGAAAGTACGGAAGGAGTGGAGTCATGGCAGAAGACGGCAGGACAGGAAAGGGAGAGCGAGGATCAAAAGTAGATCCTGTCTGAAATTTTCAGAGGAGAAAGGTTTTTTTAGCAGGAGGAAATTTTATGTGTGGAATTGTAGGTTACGTAGGAGATGAACAGGCTGCACCGATTTTGCTTGCAGGACTTTCCAAGCTTGAGTACAGAGGATACGATTCAGCAGGAATCGCAGTGCGCAATGAAGTCACAGACAAGATTGCCATTGTCAAGGCAAAGGGACGTCTGAAGACTCTTATTGAGAAAACAGATGCAGGCTCTGCTGTTCCCGGAACATGTGGTATCGGACATACCCGCTGGGCGACTCATGGAGAACCATCTGAAACAAATGCCCATCCCCATTGTACAGATGATAAATCTGTAGTTTTGGTACACAATGGTATCATTGAGAATTACCAGGAACTGAAATCAAAGCTTCTTCGTTCCGGATACAGCTTCTATTCTCAGACTGATACAGAAGTTGCCGTAAAGCTGGTAGATTACTATTACAAGAAGACAGGAACTCCGCTGGAGGCTATTTCAAGAGCAATGCTCCGTATCCGCGGTTCCTATGCTTTTGGTGTTATGTTTAAGGACTATCCGGGAAAGCTGTTTGCCGCACGTAAGGACAGTCCGCTGATCATCGGACAGAAGAGTACAGGCAGCCTGATCGCTTCTGATGTGCCGGCGATCCTGGATCAGACCAGAAAAGTTTATTACATTGGAAACCTTGAAATTGCAGAGCTTTCCAGAGATGAGATCCATTTCTACAATATTGACCGGGAAGAAATCGAAAAGGATGTAACAGAGATCCAGTGGGATGCAGCAGCTGCAGAAAAAGGCGGATATGAACATTTCATGTTAAAAGAGATCCATGAGCAGCCAAAGGCAGTCCAGGATACCATCGGAGCCTATGTAAAAGAGGGAAAGATCGACCTGTCCGAGACAGGGCTTACCGATGAGAAACTTGCTTCTGTAAAGAGAATCTATATTGTTGCCTGCGGTTCTGCTTATCACGTGGGAATGGTTGGCAAATATGTGATCGAATCCATGGCAAGAATTCCGGTTGAAGTGGATGTGGCCTCTGAATTCCGTTACAGAGACCCGATCCTTTCTGAGGACTCCATGGTTGTGATCATTTCCCAGTCCGGTGAGACTGCAGACAGTCTTGCAGCCCTTCGTCTTGCAAAGGAAAAAGGGGTTCCGGTGCTGAGCGTAGTCAATGTGGTTGGCTCCAGCATTGCAAGAGAGAGTGACTATACACTTTATACCTATGCTGGTCCTGAGATTTCTGTTGCCACCACAAAGGCGTACAGCACACAGCTGATCGCCATGTATCTCATTGCGATTCAGAGTGCTTTTGTGCAGGGACGGCTGGAAGAGGAAAAATGCAGTGAACTGTTAGCTGAGATGGAGACTCTTCCAGGGAAGATCAAACGTGTTCTGGATGACAAGGAGCGTATTCAGTGGTTTGCAAGTAAATATGCAAATGCCCATGACATCTTTTTTATCGGACGTGGTATTGATTATGCCATCAGTATGGAAGGCAGCCTGAAAATGAAAGAGATCAGCTACATCCATTCCGAGGCATATGCAGCAGGTGAGCTGAAGCATGGAACCATCAGCCTTGTGGAGGATGGAACCCTTGTAGTTGGAGTGATGACACAGAAGGATCTCTTTGAAAAGACTCTGAGCAACATGGTAGAGGTAAAGAGCCGTGGGGCATATCTGATGGGACTTACCAGCTATGGAAATTACAGTATCGAAGATACTGCAGATTTTTCTGTATATGTGCCGAAGACAGCAAGCTACTTTACCACCAGCCTTGCAGTGGTACCGCTGCAGCTGATGGGATACTATGTAAGTGTGGCAAAGGGTCTGGATGTGGACAAGCCTAGAAACCTTGCAAAATCAGTAACTGTTGAATAAATAGCTGCTGTAAACGAAGAAAACAGTAATAATAAATGCGACTGTTTTGCAACAGTTAATTATCTTACACGGAGGTCCTGTGCCTCCGTGTTGTCCGTTTCATGTGGTAAAGAAAACACGCTCTAGGACAGTGGAGTCTTGAAAATGGAAAATAAAAGACATGTGATCATCGGTACAGCCGGGCATATCGACCATGGGAAAACCTGGCTGGTAAAAGCCCTTACCGGAACAGACACAGACCGGCTGGAGGAAGAAAAAAGAAGAGGAATCACCATAGAAAATGGATTTGCAGCTCTTACTTTGCCGGATGGGGATACAGCTGGGATCATTGATGTGCCAGGTCATGAAAAGTTTATAAAGAATATGCTCGCAGGTGCAGGTGGAATAGACATTGCCATGCTTATAATCGCAGCAGATGAAGGGGTAATGCCCCAGACTATGGAGCATATGGAAATCCTGACTCTTCTTGGAATCCAAAAAGGTGTGGTTGTGATCACGAAAAGCGATCTTTCCCCTGCGGCCGGTCTTATGAAAGGCATTGAGGCTCTGGTGAAGGGAACCTTCCTGGAAAAGGCACCGGTTGTCAGGACCAGCGCCAGGCTGGGAACCGGAATAGGAGAATTGAAGGAGCTTTTGTTTTCGCTGTGCCAGGATCAAATGGCTGTGCCGTGGGGAGATTTCCGGTTATGTATTGACCGTGTTTTTTCCATGCAGGGCTTTGGAACTGTGGTGACAGGGACTTTGGCAGACGGTATACTGGCAGGGGAGATGGATGCAGCCTTGTATCCTTCCGGGCGTGCAGTGAAAATACGGCAGATCCAGGTGTATGGAAAAAAGACTGACCGGGCATATCCAGGACAGCGGGTTGCAGTAAATCTTTCCGGTATTTCTAAAGAAGAGATTTCAAGAGGTGAAGTTCTTGCAAAGGCAGGCACTGTAAAAAGTACCATGACAGCAGATATCCGGCTTCAGCTGCTAAAGTCCGGTCACCGCAGTCTGAAAAACGGAAGCAGGGTTCACCTGCATTGCGGTACGGCACAGGTGGTAAGCAGAGTCTGTTTTTCAGAGAGAAAAGTCTTAAACCCCGGAGATACGGCAAAGGCGCAGCTTCGTATGGAACAACCTGTAGTGCTGAAGGCAGGAGATCATTTTGTGATAAGATTTTATTCGCCCCTTGAGACTATAGGGGGAGGCGTGGTGCAGGATCCATATGCTGCCCGTGGAAGAAAAGCAAAATCTCTGGAATTGAAAAGACAATCCGGCCGGGGAGGCGCCAAATGTACAACAGATTCCGGTGAGGCGGTGTCCCGGATCCAGATGGAAGCACAGCTTCAGAAACTGTATCTGGAAGCAGGATTTACTTTGCCCCTTACCAGTGAAGTGAAGGAAAAGTTTGGAAAAAAGGCAGAATTTCCCCCTGTTTTCTTTTCTATGGTGCGAAGCAAAGTGCTGATGAAATATGATGAAACCCATTATATACACAGAAACTTTTGGCAAAAAGCCCTGGATATGGCAGTTGTGTTATATCAGGAAAAGGGACAAATCGTCACCGGGGAATTCCGGGACAAGCTTGAGATTTCCAGAAAATGTGCCATCACGCTGCTGGAGGGATTTGACAGAGAACATATTACCTCCATGAAAGATGGAACAAGAATACTCACCAGAAGTTATCTTTCTGGCGGGAACATATGGGAATCGAACCCATCCGGGACGAAGTAAGCGCCCCACACTGGTTTTGAAGACCAGGAGACACACCGGCATCTATCTGCTCCCGAAGAGAGTATAGCGGAAAAAACAGTAGTTGGCAAGTGGGCATTCCCTATTGACTTAATCATGGAAGATAAAGTAGAATAGAATTATTGCAGGTACAGATATATTAGTACATTACAGCATGAAATTATCCCAAGAGGAGAGAAATATGGCAGAGACAGTGAGAGTTGTAGTAGATGCTATGGGCGGGGACAACGCACCGGCAGAGCCTGTGAAAGCAGCTGTGGAAGCTGTTACGGAAAGAGAAGACATCAAAGTGATCCTTACCGGCAGACAGGAAGTAATAGAGAATGAACTAAGCAAATTTCAGAATTATCCCAAAGAAAGAATCCAGGTGGTAAATGCCACTGAAGTGATCGAGACAGCAGAAGCTCCTGTTATGGCAATCCGCAAGAAAAAGGATTCTTCCATTGTGGTAGGTCTGAACCTGGTGAAGAAGAAGGAGGCAGATGCATTTGTTTCTTCCGGAAGCTCCGGCGCTATTTTAGTAGGGGGACAGGTAATTGTAGGAAGGAGCAAAGGAGTGCTGCGTCCGCCCCTTGCGCCACTGATCCCTACCGAGAAAGGAGTTTCTCTTCTGATTGACTGTGGTGCAAATGTAGATGCCAGACCGGATCATCTGATACAGTTTGCAAAGATGGGGGCTATCTACATGGAAGATATAGTGGGAATTAAAAATCCCAAGGTTGCCATCGTAAATAACGGAGCAGAAGAAGAAAAAGGTAATGCTCTTGTAAAAGAGACGTTTCCCCTTTTGAAAGAATGTCCGGGAATCAATTTCATTGGAAGCATTGAGGCAAGAGATATCCCTTCCGGTTATGCTGATGTGATCGTTTGCGAAGCCTTTGTGGGAAATGTGATTCTGAAGCTTTATGAGGGACTTGGAAGTACCTTCACGAAAATGCTCAAAAGCGGTCTGATGAAAGACACCCGCAGCAAGATTGGAGCCCTTCTGGTGAAGCCAGCTGTCAAGGAAACCATGAAAGTCTTTGATGTCAGCGAATATGGCGGGGCACCGCTTTTGGGACTGAAAGGCCTTGTGGTGAAGACCCATGGAAGTGCAAAAGCAGTAGAAATCCGCCATGGGATTTTCCAGTGTGTCCAGTTCAGACAGCAGAAGATCAATGAGAAGATCGCAGCGCATATGCAGACAGAAAATGGGGAGAAAGAAGAATAATTCCTAGTACAGTGAATATTAAGTAACCGTCATATTGACTTGTCTGATTTTTCATATGCTGCGTTGTCGTCAATCGCCGTAGCCACCGCTACGCCTCATTCCTCCGCCTTGCATATGAGAAAATCATCCTACGTCAATATAACAGATACTTAATTTTCGCTGTACTAGTACAGTGAAAAAAGAAGACTGGCGTCCTGGATTTCCTGCAAAGATCTGCAGGAACCAGATCCGGGGCGTCAGAGGGAAGGAAGTTAATCATGGAGAAAAAGTTAAAATCATTGGAAACACGGATCGGTTATGAATTTAAGAATAAAAATCTGCTGATCCTTGCGCTGACCCACAGCTCCTATGCAAATGAAAAGAAGCTGGGTAAGGCAGGGTGCAATGAGCGCCTGGAGTTTCTGGGAGATGCAGTGCTGGAGCTGATCAGCAGTGATTTCCTTTATAAAAAATACAGTCAGATCCCGGAGGGAGAACTGACCAAGAAAAGAGCCAGCCTGGTATGTGAGCCAAGTCTTGCTTACTGTGCAAGGGATTTTGGGCTTCCCCAATATCTGCTCCTTGGAAAAGGCGAGGACATGACTGGTGGAAGAAACCGGGATTCTATTGTTTCCGATGCAACAGAAGCTCTTCTTGGAGCTATTTATCTGGACGGTGGTTTTGCTAGTGCAAAGGAGTTTGTGCTGAAATTTATCCTGAATGATCTTGAGAACAAACAGCTCTTTTATGATAGCAAGACCATCCTGCAGGAAATCGTACAGGAGAAAGGAACCCATCTTGTGGAGTACCGTCTGATCAAAGAAGAAGGACCGGATCACAATAAAAGCTTTACAGTAGATGTGCTGGTCAGTGGACAGACAATGGGTACCGGTATGGGACATACCAAAAAGGCGGCAGAGCAGGAAGCTGCTTACCAGGCAATCCGAAAGATGAAGCAGTGAGGGGTGTCAGTCGGATTTATAACAATAATGACAGGAATTCAGGAATATGTATTTAAAAAACATTGAAGTGCAGGGATTTAAGTCCTTTGCACAGAAAATCAATTTTGAATTTCATAACGGAATTACCGGAATCGTAGGTCCAAATGGAAGCGGAAAAAGTAATGTAGGTGATGCTGTACGCTGGGTTCTGGGTGAGCAGAGCGCCAAGCAGCTCCGAGGGGGCAATATGCAGGACGTTATTTTTTCCGGTACAGAGACCAGAAAGCCCTTAAGCTTTGCCTCTGTTGCCATTACACTGGATAACAGTGACCATAAGCTGCCGGTGGAATTTAATGAGGTCACGGTTACCAGAAGGCTGTACCGTTCCGGGGAAAGTGAATATCTGATCAATGGAAGTGCCTGCCGTCTGAAAGACATTAATGAGATGTTTTATGATACAGGTATTGGAAAAGAGGGATATTCGATCATTGGACAGGGTCAGATCGACAGGATCCTAAGCGGCAAACCGGAAGAGAGGCGTGAGCTGTTTGATGAGGCTGCCGGAATCGTAAAATTTAAAAGAAGAAAGAACACCACCATCAAAAAGCTTCAGGATGAGCAGGCCAATCTTGTGCGTGTGACTGATATTTTAAGCGAGCTTACCAGACAGCTGGGTCCCCTGGAACGCCAGTCAGAGACAGCAAGGATCTATCTGGCAAAGAGAGATACCTTACGGGAACTGGATGTGAACAGCTTCCTTCTGGAGAATGAGCAGTCTGCCAGGGAGTTAAAGGAACTGGAAGATAAGAATGTCCGGGCAAGCGAAGAGCTGGAAGAAAACCAGGAAGCTTATGAACAGACAAAAGTGGAATATGACCGTCTGGAAGAGGAACTGGAGCAGTTAAACAGCCAGATGGATCAGCTCCGTGAGGAGACCCAGAATAAAGCAATCCGCAGACAGCAGCTGGATGGTGAGATCAAGGTACTGCGTGAGCAGATTCTGGCAGGAACTCAAAATGAGGAGCATTACCGCAACCGTTTAAAGACCATTGAGTCAGATGTGAAGGAACGGCAGGAGTCCCTGGAAACTCAGGAAGAAGAGAAATCCCAGCTCCATGCAGCTGTGACAGTGGCAAGGAAGCGCCAGGGGGATGAGGAAGAGCGCCTTCAAAATATACAGGCGCAGATCGAAGAATGTACCCAGGCTGTGGAAAATGGAAAAAATGAGATCATTGAACTTCTCAATTCCCGTGCTACTACAAGAGGAAAAGCCCAGAGATTTGATACCATGATGGAGCAGATCGACATCCGAAAAGCAGGAATCAGCCAAAGACAGCTCCATTTAAAAACAGAGGAAGCAAAGCAGCTGACAGAGCTGGAAAAAGCCAAAGAAAAGTTTCAGGGAATCACTTCTTTAATTCAGGAAATGAATCAGGAATGTCAGCGCCTTGACGGAGAAGTACATAAGATCACAGAAGAACTGAAAAAGCAGAACAATCAGATGGAGATCGGCCAGAGTGCTTACCACAGGGAAGCTTCCAGGCTGGAATCCCTGAAAAATATCACAGAGCGCTATGATGGCTATGGAAACAGTATCCGCCGTGTGATGGAACAAAAAGACCGTGTTCCTGGAATCAGGGGTGTTGTGGCTGATTTGATTCAGGTAAACAAAGAATATGAGATCGCCATTGAGACCGCTCTTGGAGGAAGCATTCAGAACATTGTCACAGACAATGAGCAGACTGCCAAGCAGATGATCGAATATCTGAAAAAGAACCGTTTTGGCCGTGCCACATTTCTTCCTTTGAACAGCATCAATACAAAAAGTGGATTTAATCAAAGGGAGGCACTAAAGGAGCCCGGTGTGATCGGACTTGCCAGCGAACTGGTTACTACAGGTACAGAATATGTAGGCCTTGCTACCTATCTTCTTGGCAGGGTTCTGGTGGTGGATCACATTGATCATGCCATTGCCATTGCAAGGAAATACAGACACAGCCTGCGTATGGTTACCATAGAGGGAGAATCTTTCAGTCCCGGTGGTTCCATGTCCGGTGGTTCCTTTAAAAATAACAGTAATCTTCTGGGACGCCGCCGTGAGATCGAAGAACTGGAATCCAGTGTAAAAGCCCTGAAAAGTGACATGGATAAGATGCAGCGGGACATTGATGATAACAGAAGCAGACGAAATGTTATGCGGGATACTATCGCTGATTTTCAGGAAAAACTCCGTCAGCAGTATGTAGCCCAGAATACCGCAAAGATGAACATCAATCAGGTAGAGTCCAGAATCCGGGAAATCCAGGAAGGCTACGGGGACATTCAAAGAGAACAGCTGGAGATCCGCCGCCAGATTGAGGAAGCCAAGGCTGATCACAACAAGATCGCAGAAGAGCTGAAAGCTTCCCAGCAGGATGAAAAAGAACTGGAAACCTTTATCCAGACCAGACAGGGCGAACTGGAAGAGTGGAAGCAGCAGGAACAGGAAGTATCCAGAAAACTGGAAGCCCTCCGTCTGGAAGCAAGTACTGCCCTCCAGAAAGAAAGCTTTGCAAAAGAAACTCTGGAACGTCTCAACCATGAGATCGAAACTCTTTGCCAGGAGGAAGAAGAGATTCATGAGACATTGAAGTTGGGCAGTGAAGAAAATGAGAAAAAGCGTCAGTCTGTGGAAAATCTGGAAGCTGTGATCACCACACTTGCAGAAGAAGAAAACACTGCCAGAACCCAGCTGGAGAGCTGGCAACGTGTAAAAGAAGAGAAGAATACCAGCCACAAGGCCTTTTTTGAAAAGCGTGATGAACTTTCCGGTAAGATTTCCCTTCTTGATAAAGAATGTTATCGTCTGAAAAGCCAGATCGAGAAGCTGGAAGAACACAGGGAAGCTCAGATTTCCTATCTGTGGAATGAATATGAGATCACACCAAACAGTGCCCTCCAATATAAAAAAGAGGAATTTACCAATCTGGGTGCAATGAAAAAAGAGATTGCCCAGGTAAAAGACGAAATCCGAAAGCTTGGAAATGTAAATGTTAATGCCATCGAAGAATACAAAGAAATTTCAGAACGCCACACCTTCTTATCTGCCCAGTATGAAGATCTGAAGACAGCAGAAGCCCAGCTGGAAAATATCATCAAAGAGCTGGACGAAGGAATGCGCAGACAGTTTACAGAGAAATTCCAGGATATACAGAGGGAGTTTGACAAAGCATTTAAGGAGCTGTTTGGCGGAGGTAAGGGAACTCTGGAACTGGAAGAGGATGTGGACATCCTGGAAGCCGGAATCCGTATTATTTCCCAGCCGCCAGGCAAGAAACTGCAGAATATGATGCAGCTTTCCGGTGGTGAGAAAGCCCTTACAGCCATTGCCCTTTTGTTTGCTATCCAGAATCTGAAGCCATCTCCATTTTGTCTTCTGGATGAGATTGAGGCAGCTCTGGACGATTCTAACGTAGGACGTTTTGCGGGGTATCTTCAGAAGTTGACGAAGAACACGCAATTCATTATAATAACACACAGGCGTGGTACTATGAATGCAGCAGACCGGCTTTATGGTATCACCATGCAGGAAAAAGGTGTTTCGACACTGGTATCGGTAGATCTGGTGGAGAATCAGCTTACGCAGTAGAAGGAGGGACACAAAATGGCAGAGGAAAAGAAAGGCTTTTTTAAGAGACTGGTCAGTGGCCTGACAAAAACAAGAGACAATATCGTAGCAGGATTTGATTCTCTTTTTACAGGCTATTCTACCATAGATGATGATTTTTATGAGGAACTGGAAGAAATCCTGATCATGGGAGATATCGGGATCAATGCCACCACATCGATCCTGGACCGGCTGAAGGACCAGGTGAAGATCCGTGGGATTAAAGATCCCAAGGAGTGCAAACAGCTTCTCATTGATACCATCAAGGATCAGATGACTGTAGACAGCACAGAATATGAATTTGAAAACCGCAAATCTGTAATTCTTGTGATCGGTGTCAATGGTGTTGGAAAAACAACTTCCGTTGGAAAACTTGCAGGCAAGCTGAAGGACCAGGGTAAGAAAGTAATCCTTGGAGCAGCAGATACATTCCGTGCAGCAGCAGGAGAGCAGCTGACCCAGTGGGCCAACCGTGCAGGAGTGGAGATCATAGGCGGTCAGGACGGGGCTGATCCGGCTTCCGTGGTGTATGATGCAGTGGCAGCAGCCAAGGCAAGAAATGCAGATGTTCTGATCTGTGATACAGCCGGAAGACTTCACAATAAGAAAAATCTTATGGAAGAACTTCGCAAGATTTACCGTATTCTGGAAAAAGAGTATCCGGAGGCATATCTGGAGACTCTTGTAGTTCTGGATGGAACCACAGGACAGAATGCACTTGTACAGGCCAGACAGTTTGCAGAGGTTGCCCATGTAACGGGAATCATTCTTACTAAACTGGATGGTACCGCAAAAGGCGGTATTGCAGTGGCAATCCAGTCTGAGCTGGATATTCCAGTAAAATATATCGGAGTAGGAGAAAGTATTGATGATTTGCAGAAATTTGATGCAAATTCTTTTGTAGATGCATTATTTGACATTGACGAGAGTACCAGGCAGGAGGAAAATTAAAGATGCTTACATTAGAGAGTTTTGAAGAAGCGGCAGAAATCGTAAAGCAGGTGACCCAGGAGACCAAGCTGGTAAAAAGCAGCTATTTCTCAGACCTTACCGGAAACAAGGTATTTTTTAAACCGGAAAATATGCAGAGAACCGGCGCCTACAAGGTAAGAGGTGCCTATTACAAGATCAGCACTCTTTCCCAGGAAGAAAGGGAAAAAGGCCTGATCACTGCTTCAGCAGGGAATCATGCCCAGGGTGTGGCCTATGCTGCCCACAAATATGGGGTAAAGGCAGTGATCGTAATGCCTACCACCACACCTCTTATTAAGGTGGAGCGTACCAAGGGATATGGTGCTGATGTGATCCTTCACGGGGATGTGTATGACGAAGCCTGTGCCTATGCGCTGGATCTGGCAGAGCAGGAGGGATACACCTTTATCCATCCATTTGATGATCCTGCAGTTGCCACAGGTCAGGGAACCATTGCCATGGAAATCATACAGGAGCTTCCCCTTGTAGACTATATTCTGGTTCCAATTGGTGGAGGTGGCCTGGCTACAGGAGTTTCTACTCTTGCAAAGCTTCTGAATCCTCACATCAAGGTAATCGGTGTGGAGCCTGCAGGAGCAGCCTGTATGAAGGCTTCCCTGGAAAAAGGTGAGGTTGTCACCCTTCCTCATGTAAATACCATTGCAGATGGTACCGCAGTTCAGACTCCAGGTTCTAAGATTTTCCCTTATATCCAGGAAAATCTGGACGGAATCATCACCATCGAGGATGATGAACTGATCGTAGCTTTCCTTGATATGGTAGAAAATCATAAGATGATCGTGGAGAATTCCGGACTTCTCACAGTTGCAGCACTCCGTCATCTGGATTTCAAGAATAAAAAAGTGGTTTCCATCTTAAGCGGTGGAAATATGGATGTGATCACCATGTCCTCTGTGGTACAGCATGGACTGATCCAGAGAGATCGAATCTTTACAGTATCTGTTCTGATTCCGGATAAGCCTGGTGAACTGGTACGTGTGGCTTCCATCATTGCAGAGAATCAGGGAAATGTTATCAAGCTGGATCATAACCAGTTTGTAAGCACAAACCGTAATGCGGCAGTGGAGCTGAAAATCACACTGGAGGCATTTGGTACAGATCACAAGAATCAGATCGTAAAAGCTCTGGAAGAAGCCGGATGCAGACCAAAAGTGATCCGTGCAAGCTTATAAGCAGAACGAAAAATACATTTAAGGAGTATTTTAATCATGAAAAAAGTTATTTTAACAGGTGACCGTCCTACCGGCCGTCTTCATGTAGGGCATTATGTAGGTTCTCTGTCTGAACGAGTGAAGCTGCAGAATTCCGGAAATTATGATGAGATCTATATCATGATCGCAGATGCCCAGGCGCTGACAGACAATGCAGAGCATCCGGAGAAAGTGCGCCAGAATATTATCCAGGTGGCACTTGATTATCTTGCATGCGGCATTGATCCGGACAAATCCACTATTTTTATTCAGTCTATGGTTCCGGAGCTGACAGAGCTGACTTTCTATTATATGAATCTGGTTACCGTGGCACGTGTGCAGCGTAACCCAACTGTAAAATCTGAGATCCAGATGCGTAATTTTGAGGCAAGTATCCCAGTGGGCTTCTTCTGCTATCCCATCAGCCAGGCAGCAGATATCACTGCTTTTCGAGCTACTGCAGTTCCAGTTGGAGAGGATCAGCTTCCGATGCTGGAGCAGTGTAAAGAAATCGTGCACAAGTTTAATACCGTATATGGTGAGACTCTCACTGAGCCGGAGATCATGCTTCCGTCCAATAAAGCCTGCCTGAGACTTCCTGGTATCGACGGAAAGGCAAAAATGAGTAAATCTCTTGGAAACTGCATCTATCTTTCTGATGAGGCAGATGAAGTCAAGAAAAAAGTTATGTCTATGTTCACAGATCCGAACCATCTTCGTGTGCAGGATCCTGGTAATGTTGACGGTAATCCGGTATTTATCTATCTGGATGCATTCTGCAAGCCGGAGTACTTCCCGGAATTCCTTCCGGATTACCAGAATCTGGATGAGCTGAAGGATCACTATAAGAGAGGTGGACTTGGAGATGTGAAGGTAAAGAAATTCCTGAATAATGTTCTCCAGGCAGAGCTTGGACCGATCCGTGAGCGCCGTAAAATGTGGGAACAGCGTATCCCGGATGTCTATGACATTTTAAGAGAAGGCAGCAAGGTGGCAGAAGCCAAGGCAGCAGAGACTTTGAAGGATGTAAAGGCTTCCATGCGAATCAACTATTTTGATGATGACAGCCTGATCAAATAAGAAAAAAGAAAACGGAAACCAGAATTGCAGTTGTTGCTGCAGATCTGGTTTCCGTTTTTTATTCTTCCAGCATCGCC
>CAKRRX010000003.1 GCA_934394595.1 uncultured Blautia sp.
TGCATATTTTTCCCCACGAATATTCCAATTCCGCCCACTGCCAGTATTGCTGCTCCTACAGCCACATATTTTTTCCAGTTGGAAGAGGTCGAAGACACCTTTTTTGCTGTAGAGGACACTTTATCTTCTGTACCTGATTTTTCTTTTTTACTTTCAGAAGGCTTTTGTGATTGTGTTTTTGCTATTTCGGAAGAAGCAAAAGGATTTTCCTGAGCCGGTGCAGGGGGAATCTCACGTGTTGTCTTTTTCAGCTTCTGCAGATCATTGTACAGTTCATGCATTGTTCCATAGCGATTCTCCGGCAGGTATTCGCAGGCTTTTAAAATAATGGCCTGGAATTCCTTGCTTCCATTGCAGGGGGCTGGAAGCGGAGTTCCCTGAACACGTTTCATCAGGGCAGCTTCCCGGTCACTGAAGCTGATCTTCTGATCAATAGGTGGATAAAAGGGCAGACGGTTATTATTCATCAGTCGGTAAAGCACGATTCCCAGCGAATAAATATCTATCTGCTCATTATAAGGCTTGCCAAGATAAACCTCCGGTGCCATGTAACTCTCGGTTCCTTTCTTGGAAAGTCCCCCTGTAGTTTTCTCAATGGTACGGGCGATGCCAAAATCTCCCAGTTTAAAGTGCCCGGTATGATCTACAAAAATATTTTCCGGCTTAACGTCCCGGTGTACCAGCCCGTTATCAAAGGCATAGGTAAGAGCGCTGCTGATCTCACTTCCGATACGGATTGTGGTATTTTCATCTATAGGGTGGTTTAACATCCATTCTGTCAGAGGAGTAAGCAACTCCATTTTGATCAGAATATCCCAGCCCACGCCATCTTCATGAGCGATGACCGTGTGATCCTCATATGCCACAATATTGGGATGATCTTTCAAAGAAACCATAACTTTAATTTCCCGAAGAATCTCATCTACAAATTCCCGGAAATACTGGGTAACCGATTTCTCATCCATTCCTTCACTCATAACGGTTTTTACATCTGAAACGGATCGCGGAATGCGGATTACCTTCAATGCAGATTTCGCAGTGATCACCGAATCATTTTTCTCTATTTCAAAAACCTTTCCCGTGGCTCCTTCCCCGATCTCACGGGTGATCTGCCAGTCGTTAAACACGAAATCTCCTATTGCGTAGTTCATACTCTCCCCCATTTGTTTTATAAATTTATAACGCTATACTTCTCTACTGAAAAAAACATTTTTCCTATTGACAGATACCAATCTCACCAGGCTTATTTTCCATAAGCATTCCCAGATACGATGTTCTCACAGTATCCTTCATGCTATAGCCAAGCTCTGTCAATATCTTCCCCATTCTTTCCAGGCATTCTGCTCTTTTTTCTTCTGATTCTGCTATTACTTCCAGTTCCAGAAAAGCTCCCAGATTCTTTACCAGATCTACACAGGCTGTCATGTCCCCCTTTTTCAGGTAATTCCTGCGTTTGCTGACAACGGCAACAGGCTGAAAATCCAGATGGAGCAGGATATTTTTCATAACATCTGCCTCTTTTATTTTTGTTTCCAGTTCCATGCGGGACATGGAAATCTGATCCAGCTTCGAGCCTTTGAAATTGATCTGCGCCTGTTTGTTTCCCGTCAGCAGATCGGTACTTTTTCGGATACGAAGTGCTTCATCATGTTGTTTCATATCGTGATACACACTGTTAAAATAGGTGTCCTCTTCCAGAATATAGGCGGTTTCCAGAAATCCCATATCCTTTAGCTGTTCCAGAATCTGTCCCCGGGATTTTACGGGCAGCTTGATTTCAATTTCATATTGGTTCATGATTCTACCTCAAAAATTCCATAGCCCATTTCAATATATCCCAATACATCTGCTTTTTTAAAAATATCAACAATTTTTTCGATAGAGCAATGCCATCTTTCTGATGCGAGCCGTATAATTCTTATTTGCATAAAAGTAATTTCAGATTTTTCACTCATATTGGCTGCCTCCTATGTTCAAGAGTCTATAAAAATTATACCACGTAAAAAGGAGTCAAACAACATCTTTCACAGGATGTTGCCGACTCCTTCATGAAATCGTTACTGTTCACAGCAACACACTTCGCGATGCACAAAAATCATGCATTTCCATGATTTCGCGCCGCAATTCTACAGACTAAACCGCTCTTTTTGCTTCCAGCTTTTTCATATGCAGCAAATATACGATGAGGATCGCACCGCCGGTAAAAATCCAGGAGGCTACGTAAACATTCATCAACATATCGAAAGTCGGAACCATCTTGAAAATGGTCACCAGCCAGATCATACGGAATACTACAGTTCCAAGGATGGTGATAATGGACGGCTCCAGGGATTTTCCCATGCCTCGAAGAGCTGCGCTTTCCACCTCGTAGGTAGCAGTAAGTCCCTCCAAAGAGCATACCCGGTGCATACGGATCAGACCGAAAGCCGCCACTTCTGCGCTGGTGGTATAAATACTTACAAAGAAATCATCCCAGATCATAAATACAATACTTAGAAGTTCCGTAAATCCCATTCCAAAAAGCATACACAGCCAGAATACCTTTTTGCAGCGTTTTAAATTTCCGGCACCAAAGTTCTGACTGGTAAAGGTCACGGCGGCCTGGGCAAAAGCAGCTGCAATATCATATGTAAAATATTCAAAATTCAGCGCCAGTGAAGAGCCTGCAATCGCATCCTCTCCAAAGGAGTTGATTCCGCTTTGGATAAATACATTGGAAACAGAGAAAATCGCCCCCTGTATTCCTGCGGGAATTCCAATTGCCAGAACCTTAGACAGCTCACTTTTATTGATGCACATTCTGGAAAAACAAAACTGAAATTCATCCTCTCTTTTGCGAAGATGGTGGATGACCAAAGCTGCACTTAGCACATTGGAGATTACAGTTGCAATAGCCACACCGGAAACTCCCAGATGAAAACAGATCACCAGAAACAGGTTCAAAATCACATTTACAATTCCGGAAGTAAGCAGGTAATACATGGGTCTTTTGCTGTCCCCGTAGCTGCGCAAAATAGCAGAACCGAAGTTATAAATTGTCATAAAAGGCAGACTGATAAAATAAATACGAATATACAAAAGTGCCTCATCCATAACACTTTTCGGTGTTCCGGAGGCCTCCAGTACCACCCTTGCTGACAGCATGCCGATGATCATAAGCAAAAATCCAAGGATTGCTCCAAAGGTAAGTATGGTATGAAGCATACCGTTGATCCGCTCACGCTTTTTCTGACCGATCAAAGTCGCCAGAGCTGCATTAGGCCCAACAGACATACCCACAAGTAAGTTTACAAAAATACCCACAAGTGCTACGCAGCTTCCCACTGCAGCCAGAGCTCGGTCCCCTGCAAAACGGCCAACCACTGCCACATCTGCGGAATTAAATAACTGTTGTAAAATGCTGCTGAATGCCAGCGGTATGGCAAACAGGATAAGCTTGCCTGCAAGACCACCATTCAGCATATCCATTTCTTTTGATTTTTTTACGTTTTCCATTTCTTACGGAATTCCTTTTCTACTTAAATGTATTAATTTAACACTTTTGGCTGGTAACGCAGATCTGAAACATTATATACTGTCACAAAAGCTTTCGGATCTTCGTGACTGATAAAATTCATCAGCTTCTGATACTCCGTCTTATCCACAATGGTAATGATCTCATTTCGTTTTTCCATATTATACGCACCAATGGATTCATAAATAGTAGCACCACTGTGAAGATCCTCAATAATAAATTTTCGAAGCTCATTTTCCTTGTTGGTGATAATACACACTCGTCTTTTGATATTATGGTCGAAAATGAAATGATCCAGAACTATACCATTGAAATACGTTCCTAGAATACTTAAAACTACTGTTTTTTTATCGTACACCAGTGCTGCTGAAAGAGCTACACACATACCGGAAAAAGACATAGCCTTTCCCAGATCCATGTGAAGATACTTGTTCATGATCTTTGCCACAATATCCAGTCCGCCGGAAGAAGCATTTCTGTTAAAAAGGATGCTAAGCCCTATACTCACCAGCAGAATATAACAAAGAACATCCAGCTCCTGACTTCCTGTTAAGGACTCAAAGTCAGGGAATATTTTTTCAAAAATCCCGAGGAAAACTGGCCCCACAATACTTGTATAAACTGTTTTAGTTCCAAATTCCCGCCCACAGGTAAAAAAACCGATAATCAGAAGTACAATGTTCAGAATCATGGTGATTACAGACAAATGCAGAGGGATAAAGTTGGAAAGTACAATACCAAGACCGGAAATACTGCTCACTGATGCATGACTTGGCACCAGAAAAAAGTATACCGCTGCTGCAGTGATCGCCATTGCTGCTGTGAGAATCACTGTTTCCTTTATAATATCCAAATAATCTGCCTGTTTTTTCATCCCTTACCTTCCTCTTTTCCTATATATTTTTTTCATCTTCGTTATTGATCGCTCATTTTCCATTTGCGCTTTTGCCTTTCGTCCGATTCCCGCATTACTGTTCATGATGCTTGCCCGGGTGATCTTATCATTTCCAAATTTTATGCGAATGGCATCCAAGGTTGCATCCAGCTTCCGGTGTTGTTCTTTTTTCTTCGTATCTTCAAAAAGTGACATCTGCTCAAAGCCATCCTCTGTAAGACCGGTCAGCGACACTCCGATCAGGCGCAATGGCTGTCCTTTCCAGAATTCTGCAAACAGCTTCCTGGCGTTTTCATAAATCTCATCTGTCACATCCGTAGCACCTTTCAGCTTTGTCTGATGAGATCTGTTTTTGAAATCCAGGGTACGAAAAGTCACCGAAATACAGGTGCATTTTTTCCCTTTTCTGCGCATTCTGGTGGCTACAACATCACACTGCTCCAGAAGGATCGGCAGTATCTGATCCATAGATACGATATCGTCATTAAAGGTTTTTTCCACACTGAAGCCCTTGCTTTCTTCCGGGACTTCCAAAACCGGGGACTGGTCAATACCTCTGGCATACTGATACAGCTGATGTCCTGTCTTTTCCCCCAAAAGGGTCTGAATTACTGATTCCTGCTCTTTTGCCAGTTCTCCTATGGTATAGATTCCAAAATCAATCAGCTTTTTCTCGGAAGCCTTTCCCAGAAACAAAAGCTCTCTTACAGGAAGAGGCCACATTTTGGCAGGAATCTCTTCTGGAAATAAAGTATGTACCTTATCTGGTTTCTCAAAATCTGAGGCCATTTTTGCCAGCAGTTTATTTGTGGAAATTCCTATATTTACCGTAAATCCAAGATCCTGGCAGATCCTGTCTTTTATCTCATAAGCAGTCTTGATGGGATCCGGGTAAATCAGTGAAGTCCCTGTCATATCCAAAAACACCTCATCAATAGAAAAGGACTCCATTGCAGGGGCGTAGGATTTGCAGATTGCTTTAAACGCCTGAGAGTTTCTGGTGTAAAGAGAAAAATCGCTGGGAACCACTACCAGATTCGGACATTTCCGAAGAGCCATAGCTACCGGCTCTCCGGTCTGCACTCCATATTTTTTTGCAGGAATAGATTTGGCCACTACAATGCCCGTACGGGTCTTTGGATCACCGCCAATTGCAGAAGGAATTTCTCTGAGATCCGGCAGCCCCTCCTTCACTCTTTTTGCAGCCTCCCAGGAGAGAAAGGCGCTGTTTACATCAACATGAAAGATCAGTCGTTCCATACCATCCACCTCCCACAAATTTCTCCAAAAGCCATAACTCCGTCTATTTTCTTTACATTTCCAAAGTAAATTACAGTAAAGAAGCCAGAAACATACAGAGGATTTTGGCAGCTTTCATACTCCATAGGTAAAGTGCAATCTGTAAGCTTTTCCTCCGTCAGTTCCCAGCAGTTCAGTTAAATCCAGTATAGCACACTTGTATAAATTCTGTCTATATTATTCTTGTTTTTTATTCAAATTGCACGAGTTATCCGAAACGTCATACAGTACAGCGAAAATTACGTATTTACTGTACTTAAAACAAAAAGGACTGTGCCAAGCCTGTTCTAAGAAAAACGGGAGTGACACAATCCTTAATTTTTTAGCTAAATGTAATTTTCAGCTTTACTGAATGTGGGCAGCACCAACTGCACGGATATCCATTGGATATACATTCTCTTTGCCTACATATCTGGAAATATATTCAACATAATTCTCCATCTCTTTTTCCGGAACCACTGCTGCGATCACACCTGCAAATCCGCCTCCATGGATTCTGCAGATACCACCGCCAATCTTATTCAGGAAAAGCTGGGTAAGGGCAAGAACAAGAGGAATCTTCTGCTCATGGCAGTCTTTGATGCAATAACAGTTCTGAAGCAGTTCCCAGGAAGAATTTCCAGATTCATCCATAAGCTTCAAAAATTCAGCATAATCTGCTTTCCCAATGGCATCTGCTGCTCTTTCCACACGTGCAGTTTCTTCAAAGAAATGGATTGCACGAAGGATAGCTCTGTCATCTTTGATCTCATTTACATGAGCAAGAAGCTCATCCAGTGTGGTCTCATGAAGAAGCTCAACTCCCAGAACCTTTGCAGCTGCTTTCATCTCTCCTGGAATCTCGGAGTATTCCTGGCTTAAGTCTGCATGGCCTTTTCCGGTATTCACGATCACAAGTCTGTGGCCGAATTTTCCAAAGGAAAAATCAAGCTTACTGTATTTCAGGTCATTTCTGTCAGCAAAATCAAAAAGAACCGGACCACCCACTGCACATGCCATCTGATCCATCATTCCGGAAGCTTTGTCCCAGTACACATTTTCAGCATACTGACCAATCTTTGCATAATCGGTATAGGTCATCTTGCTGTCATTAAAGAAATAATCAATGATAACACAGATCAGCATCTCAAAAGATGCAGAAGAACTTACACCTGCTGCTGCGATTACATTGGTGCTTACATAGGCATCAAATCCAGCTGCCTGAAATCCATTCTTTCTGGCAGCTTCCATCATACCGGCTACCAGCGCAACGGTTCCCTTTGGATAATTTGCTCTGCTGATACAGTCGAGGTCTACCACAATCTCATCTCTGTAGCCTTCGCTTGTGATGTGGATCACATTTGTTCCATTTGGTGCTGCTGCACCGATGGTGTCCAGGTTGATGCTTCCTGCGATAACCTTGCCGCCATTGTGGTCTACATGGTTTCCAATGATCTCAGTTCTGCCTGGGGAAGTAAAGTAATCTACATGATCATGTTTGTAAAGTTTGGCAAATTTCTCTGCAAGTGCCTCAAAGCGTGCAGCGCATTGGGTACTCTCCCCATAAATTTTTTCAAGACTGTTTTTTTCCGGTAAATTCATGATTCAGGCCTCCTATTTCTACTTTTATTTTTTTTCTTTCTTTACACGTTTAAAAGCCTGATAATATTATAATACACATAAAAAAAATTACCTTGACTAAACTGCGGAATATGTAAGAATATAAGGAAAATATTGCGTTTTCCTTTCTGCCAGGTGTATAATAAGCCTGTTAATACAGGGAAATTTATGCGTTTTGAATTAATTTCGCAACAGCAGACAGCACTGCCGGATACCCTGCTTTTACAATCTTACAAATCACTCAGGAGGTCCGATATGCAGATTCTCACCAATCAGTTTCAAAAAGAATTAAAACAGCATGGCAGCGAACATTTCCCGTTCCTGGTAAGCTACCAGAGGCTTTCGGAATATGACTCCTGCTCTTTTATGTGGCACTGGCACCCTGAGATTGAGATCACCTATGTGCAGTCCGGCACTATCTGTTATCGTGTCAATAATCTTACCTATCATCTGAAAGCCGGGGATATTGTGTTCTGTAACTCCGGCGTTCTGCATTCCGGGGCCATGGAACTAAGCCAGGAGGATTGCTCCTATATTCCTGTCACCTTTGATTCCAAACTGATCTACGGATTTTTTCAAAGTGCTATCAATAGCAAGTATGTGGATCCTGTGATTCAGGATTCCCTTCTTCCAGCCATTTGTATCGATCAAAGTGAGCCGTGGCACCTGCCATTCCGGGAGCATCTTCTTCACATGATCACCCTGGATGAACAAAAGCCTGAATTCTACGAGCTGGACATTACCATCCATCTGCAGCAGATGTGGCATCTTCTTCTGGAGCATATTACCTACGAACCCCAAGCTTTTAAGGCAAATCCCCGGGAATATGACCGGATCAAAAAAATCATGGCTTATATCGAACAAAATTATAACAGCCATATTGCCTTACATGACATTGCCGGACACATCCACCTGTGTGAAAGCGAATGTACTCGGCTGTTTAAACGTCATATGAACACCACCCTTTTTTCCTATCTACAGGAATACCGGATCGAGCGAAGCCTGGAATATCTAAGCAGCAATGCATCCATCAAAACCGTGGCAGAAAAGGCAGGCTTTGACGATCCCAATTATTACTCCAAAGTATTCTCCAGGGTAAAGGGCTGCAGTCCACGGGAATATCGAAAAAGGTTGTAGATTTCATGTGTGCTTTTTACAGAGAATTGTCATCCCGGATGGGTAAGATCATATTTTCCAGTGCATAACAAAGCTTCGGGTGATAGATCACAAAATGAATGGACGGTGCTTTGTTTTTGGAAACCATACACCATTTTTCTTCGTGACAGGTAATCTGAATATTGTGGAATCCCTTTACTTTCGTAAGAATGAACTGATAGTTTTCCTGTATTCGGGCATATCCCAAAGCAGCATTTATGCAGGCTCTGTATTCCTCATAGGAAAGAGGGATGTCCTTTTCCAGGAAGCAGTCTGCCAGTGGTAAGACCACGGGATATCTGGCATACTCCTCTTCTACAACTTCAGACAGCTCATCTACAACAAAATCGTGGGCAAAAATCGTTTCCATTCGTTGAATCTGTTTTTTCTGTATCTCCAGGATCCTGAAGCAGGTTCCATGATCGATCTGATTGTTTTCCAGAATCTTTTTTAGTAATTCCTGAGGAATCGCAAACAATGGTGGTGCTGCAAGAATTCTTCTCCGTCTGCCTTCTGTGTGGCTGTCCTTTTCAAGGAAGTCATACAGAAGGTCTTTTTTCGTTTCTCTGTAAATCTTCATAAGAGGGCTGGCTTTTTTCAGAAGATACTCCGTATTTTTCCTGCAGCAGGCAACCTCCTCTTTTCGGCTTGTAAGGTAATAATGTGCGTGATCATGATGCCCGCTGATACAGTCTCCTGTCATTGCTGCCTGTCCGGAAGTATAGTGAAGATGGGAATAAATTTTGTTCTGAATCCCTTTTAGATAATATGGCGAAATCTGACCGGTCATATAAAGGGGGATCCAGTTTTCCAGGCCAAGCATCATATCTTTCATAGGCCGTTCCACATCATGGATAATATGGATATGAAGGCCTTTTTTTAATACCATCGCAAGGCCGAACATATATTTTTTTGCAAAATCCTTATCTGCTGCCATGTCCTCCACAGGCATATCGCTGCACAGATGCAGTGGTTCCATAGATTTGGAAAGAACTGTCTGCTTCAGGAAATCCAGTTCCCCTTCACGCATCTCTTTCAAGCCATAATACTGTCTGGATACAGGCATCTGGAAAGGAACCTTTGGAATCTTGAAGCTGTCAAAATGAATGGCCCGGATATAATCATCCAGATCAAAGCTGTCCATTTTATGTAGAAATCCTGAAATATAATCTGGTTTTTCTGTATCCGCCTGACACAGCCAGCTTTTCAGAGTCTGAAGATACTCTTGTGGTTGTTTCAGCTGGTTCTGTGTACAGCCGGTAAGAGAAACAACCTTACTGATTTCCTCTTCACTGGAAAAATTTCTTGCCAGATATCCGCAGATTTTTTCTGTAAATGCACCTGGATCAGAAGGGCTTCTTTTTCCTGCACGGAGCTTTGAAATATAGGAAGGGTCATAATGAAGAGCCACTGCCATTTGGGAAACATTGACTTCCAGCTCTCTTAATAAAAGGTCAAATTTTTTGTAATAAAGCAGAGATTTAGATTCCTGTGGAAGAGTAGCCCGGAAATCACGCAAAATCTTCTCTGCATCCATATCATTTCTGCCTTTTTGGGTACCTGCCAGCACAATTCCACTAGCCAGACGTTTCAGATTTTCGCTGTCAGAAGATGGAATCCTCTCACCTTTTCTGTAACGGCTGATCGTGGTCTCGGAGATATCGCTATTTTGGGCAAGCTCTTTTGCAGTACAGGGAATCTCCTCTATGTAGCAGTTCAATAATTCCTGAAATGTCATATTCATTCTTCCTCCCAAAGCTTCTTTTACTGCTTACTTACAGTATAACCGAAAACTTCCCAGAAGAAAAGAAATTGCCATATATGTCTGTGACAAATATGGCAATTTCCTTTTTCTGCTGCAGCGATTTGCTTTGTATCTCTTTTAAATTCGCTACATCATTTTACACTGATATTTTAGTACTGCTGGCCACCCTGAGAACTCTGACCTGAGGACATAGAGCGTTCCTGAGCTTCGATCATTTTCTTTACCATATAACCACCTACGCTACCATTCTGTTTGGAAGTAAGGTTTCCGTTATATCCATCTGTAAGCGGCACACCCAGCTCATTTGCAACCTCAAATTTGAAACGATTTAATGCGCCCTTTGCTTCCGGTACTGCTGCTTTGTTAGAAGAAGTATTGTTTGCCATAATCATTTTCCTCCTTGGTTCATGAAGTTTTATTTGATGTTACATTGCTAGTATATGTGATCACCTCAAAAATACACTGGGAATTTATCACAGATTATGTTTTTGAAAAATAATGTTAAACAGGCCCTGCAAAACCAATTTAGCAAAGTTTCGCAGAGCCTGTTCCTTTTTCAGAGTTTTTTATTATTTAACAGTAACCTTTACTTTCTTGTACATACCGTTCTGTGCATAACAGTAAATGTAGCATTTGCCTTTCTTGATTCCTTTAATCTTACCATTCTTATCTACTGTTGCAACCTTCTGGTTTGAAGAGATGTAACGTACATTTCTGGTATGTTTCAGGTAGTTTTTGCCTGTTGTTGTAATGGAAGCATTTACTTTATTTGTTTTGCCTTTCTTTACAGTTACTGCTTTTTTGTTGACTGTGATGGCGCTGACTGCGGCATATTTACCACCAGCTGTGGTTACATGGATATTTGCAGATTTTGCAATCCTGCCATCTTTATCATATGCAACGATAAAGTATTTATATGCTGTGTTTTTGCTAAGCTTTTTCTTTGTCCAGGATTTATAATTTCCGGAAACCTTTTTTAGAAGCTTATAGCTGTCACCACATTTAGCACCGTAAATTCTATATTCGGTAGCGCCTTTTACTTTATTCCAGGAAAGGCTGACAGATGTCTTCTTGCCCTTTGCTGTGAGCATGAGAACCGGAGCTGTCTTAGCAGCTGCAGGAGTTGGTGTAACAGTCGGCTGCGGTGTTTCTGTTGGCTGTGGTGTTACAGCTTGCTCCGGTTTCCTGGTGGGTTCCGGCTCAACTGGCTTCTGTGCTGCTTTTACTTCTAACTCAGCAATTGGTAAAACAGCATAGGCATATGGTGTCTTGGAAACATAAATCTGATACTTTCCACCCTTGTCTGCTTTGAAAGTAACGATACCGTTTTCATCTGTGATTCTTTCCACTGTCTCACCGGTTTCTGTATTCTTCAAAACGACTGTGCAGTCTTTTGCAGCATCTGATCCAGTATAACCTGCAGTCATTATGGTTACAGAAAATTCTTTTCCACTTTCAACGGAGTCTGGAGTATTGCTGAAATATAAATATTTATCTGTTCCTTTGTTTGTATCACCATAAAGGAAAATTTCCAGTTCATCTCCGGTTTTCAATACTGTATCATTTGCAACTGTGCCGTTTCCTGCTTCATCTGTTGGAAATACATTATTTACATAATATCCAATATAAGAGGTCTGTACCCCAAATATACCGTTAAGCCACCCCTTGTTGCTGATATTCAGGTAGTCAGATGGATTCTCTTTGAATTTTTCACCATATAACGCAGCATGAAGTGCGTAAAGCGCATCCGCTACAGTTACCTGTTTTTTCATATTCTCAGGTTTCTCATAGCCATAAGCGGCTGCATCTGTTGCTTTTACTGTAATTTTTTCATGGGTTCCAAGCTTGTTTGCATCTTTATTGATACGTACGGTAATGTCTGCTGCCATCGGAATCTGGGCATCCATTGCTGTACTTTCTGCTACTTTGAGATCCTTGATTGCTTTGTTCAGCTCTTCTTCTGTTACATTCTCTTTATTCAGAGCTTCTGTTGCTGCATCAATTGCTTTCTGAAGAGCATCCTTTGTTCCTGCCGGATACTGTCCTGCTTCTGTTCCCTCTTTCACGGAAGCAAGAAGATCTTTTGCACTCTGAATCTCTTTTTCCAGTCCATCTGTAGCAGGTTTTGTTCCTTTGATGGTTACCGTTACGGAAACAGGCTGTTTGTAGAGCTTCTGCAAAACGGTATTGTCCGGATGTTTTTCTGCTACATCTTTATAAAGCTCGCTGCTTAACACAGAAGAAATCGTAATTTCGGTATCTGTCTCTCTTCTGTTTACTACCAGATTTTCATGAGCGACTACTGCATTATTGGAAGATTTGAATTTATTATATCCTGCGCCTTCCATTTCCCATGGGTCTTTGAACTGATCGTCCGGAATAATACCTTTTCCGGATTTTTCATCACTCTTATAAATCCATTTTGCATTTCCATTTTCATCAAAAATCATTTCCTGGAATGAATGGAGATTACCTGTGATGGAATCCTTATCTGCGTACTGATTATCATTGATACCATCAAAGTAATGTGCTTTTGCATACTCCATCATATCCAGCTGACTCTGAACTTCTGCCTCAGTAACATGCTTCACTGTAACAGGAATTTTTTTGGATACCGTTACGCCGTCACGGGTAAAGGTTATTACAAGATCTGCCGTTACATCTTCGTTGCTTGCAAAACGGTCAACCACAGCACGATAGCCGTTAATTTTGATCACATTTTCATTTTCGGAGGTTACTGTGATTTCTTTGTTATTAAATACATAGTTATTGTTTTCATCTTTGATTCTTGTATACCGTGGAAGCTGGAGATCACCCTTGCATGATTTCAGATCAACGTCTTCCTTTGTATTAGCATCTTTGATTTCGTTTTCTGTATAATATTTATTTAAAATAGCAAGCAGATCTTCTTCTGTTGGACCTGCTACACCAGTACCTTTGACGGTTACTTTAAATTCCTGGGTATAGGTTGCAAATAAGTCTGCTTTTTCACCTGAATATGAATTCAACTGAGAAGAATTTGCCTTAAATGTAGCTGTCAGGGTTACTTCTGTGTCTTTAGCCTGGGGATGGATTTCTCCTGTCTTAGGATAAATCATGGAATCATAGGCACCATTTTTGAAACTGATCACATTTTCATCGGAAGATGTCCAGAAAATTTCCGACCATGCCGTTCTTACACTGGAAGTCATACAGCGAGGGAGAGTCAGATTGGAGGTAACCTCATCAGAAGATATATTGGAACCTTTGATCTTATCCCAGGTCAGTTCATCTTTCTCTGCCTTCATCTTATCATTAAAATAATCGCGATCCCAGCATACTGTTGCATTTCTTTCTATTGATACGGCTTTCGCACCGTTTTTCTCAAAAATGTAAGTAAGACCTACATTTGTAAAGTTTAAACCATACTGCTGAGGTGCTTCTGCTCTATAATGGATAACGCCATCTTTATCAATAACAGCAGGTGTATCGGTAGATTTAATGGAAACCTTCACATCTGAAGCATCTACATCTGTATATGCTCGAATTTTAGCAGTTACCATGTCCAGGATATTTTTATCTGTTGCATAATCCGGACGAAGGGCCCCCATTTCTGCATCAAATTTTGCTTTGACCGCATCAACGGTTCTCTGATCTTCTGTGTCAACCGGTTTCCTTGTCAGTGCAACAGAAATTGTATCTGTATCCTTGGAACCATCTGGAGTATAGGTTTTTCCGGTAACATCTTCATAACCATCTGCCTTTACAGAACAGGTGTATTCTACTCCTTTCTTCATAGTGTAGGTTCCATCTGCATTGGCTTTCAGTTCCTCTGTATATGGATTCTGATAATAGGTATCATAATCTTCGTAGGTTACTTTGATTTCAGCGCCAGAAACCGGAGTATCACCATCCATTGGCTGAATGGTTACCTTACACTCAGAAATGTCAGCAGCTGTCTTTTTCATGGTTACTGGAAGATTGATGATTTCTTCTGTACCACTTGGTGTGTACTTACCGGTAGCTGGCTCATAGCCATCTGCTGTGATCGTGTAAGAATATTCGGTTCCTTTCTTCATTGCATAAGAAAAATCGGAATTTGGTTTTAAAGTAACCGTGTCATATTCCTCATAATAATCATCATATTCCTCATAAGTTACTACAATACTGGGATTTGACACAGCATTACCTGAAGAGTCTGCCGGTTTAATAAATACAGAATATTCTGTGATGTTTTTGGTAAGATTTACTGTAATGGTCGTATCTTCAGTCACATTAATTGCAACATTATATGCATCATTATAATTATGCGCACTTACCACATAATAATAAGTATTACCAGAAATCAGATTATAACTTCCATCCTCTTCTGCAGTTACACCACCAGTATCATAAACAGATTTTTTTACACGGATAGTTGCATTTTCAATTGCTTTTCCACTCGCCTTGTCTATTACGTTAAATTTTACATTACTATATGCAATTTTTTCCAGTTTAACGGTTATCTCAGTGTTTGCAACATAAGGATCTGCAGGAGTAAAGGTAAAATAGCTTTTCTTATACTCTTTATAGCCATCTTTTTGAACAGTTAAAGAATAAGTACCATTCTCTTCCATTTTATAGGATCCATCAGCTTCAGCAGTCACTGTATTTGATGAATATCCCTTTATAAGAGTAACAATTGCATTTGAAACTGGCTGTTCATTTTCATCCACAACCTTAACAGTCATTGTATAGTCGGGCTTAGCCGGTTCCGCAGCTTTTATTACGATTGTATACTCCTGACTGGCTAATGCAGCATTTTTTGCTAATTCCTTATCATTAATAGTGTCAACAGAAGTTCCTTTCGGAAACAAGCGAAGAGTGGCTTTAAAGCTCTGATCTCCTTGCTCTGCTGTTGGTCGATTAATAGTTAAACGTGATTGTGCTGCAGGCTTCTTTGCTTTCACTAAAGAAGAGTCCTCCAAATACCATCCGGAAGCATAAGTATCTGAAGAGCTTTCGTTTCTAAAACTTATACTTGTTATATTACTTCCATTACCATTTGTTTTTAATCCAACTGTATAAGTAAGTCCATCTGCACTTTTGGAAACACCAGTTCCACCATTTGTAATGATTTTGACTGTAGAGCTATTAATATACTTGCTTTTCAAATATTCCGCAGCCGCAGCCTTCTCCTCATCTGTTGCGTTAGCCGAAGTTCCCATTTCTCCATCTGCGTACAGCTCCACAGCGGCATCGGTTCCATCCTCTGTGGCTACCTCTGCTCCGTCGTCTGTAAATCCCATGCCGTCGGAAAATTCCTCTGAGGTATCCCAGTTTTCCTGATTTGCATCCTCTGAAACAGCCTCAGCAGAATCTGCAAAGAAATCTGCCTCGGAAGCAAATGCAGTTGTCGGCACCATAGTGGTTATCATCATAGCAGCCATGGTGATGGACATGAGTCGTTTTGTTAATTCTTTTCTCTTCACGTTGCTCCTCCTTTTAAAAAAAATATTTTTGGCAAACAAAAACAGAGCCTCATTGTCCACATGAGCCTCTGTCCTATACAACGCGTTGGATATACTGACTCGAAACGTCTCAACACGTCTCACACAGCAAAAAGCAGTTCCGGAATTTCACCGGATTTCCTTAAACCGACCCCTAAAAGATCCGACCACGTCTGGTTTTTCTGTTTGATACGATTATAGCATCATAAAAAATATCTGTCAATTTTTAACTTTCACAGTTACAACAAAGCGTTTCTTCCCGGATTTCACCGTAATCTTTGCAGTTCCTTTTTTCCTGGCAGTTATCACACCTTTTAAGGTTACCGATGCCACTTTTTTGTTGGAAGAAGTGTAGTTTACTTTTTCCTGAGAAGTAAAGGGTGTGATCGTTGGCTTCAAAGTATATTTCTTACCCCTTTTCAGAGTTATCTTGGATTTCAGGCCTGTGATCTTCTCTGTTTTTACTGCTGTTTTCTGAACGATCACGTTAATGGTCTGCTTTTTGTTGCTGGCAAGAGTTATGGTGACCTTTGCTTTTCCGGCTTTTAACCCTTTGATGGTTCCTTTCTTACTTACGGAAACTACTTTTCGATTGCTGGAAGTCCAGCTTTTTATGGAGTCCCCATTGGCAAGACCGGTTACCTTTAGTTTGGAGGTAGACTGTTTTACTTTCAGCTTGACAGTTTTTGCATTCACCTTTATGGTCGGTGCAAGCTTGCTTCCTACGGTACGTGTTTCTGTGCGTCCTTTGTTGCTGCTGCGCTGCTGTTTTTCAGGTACAAATACTGTAGCTTGTGATACCGTTTTCCATGGGCCGAACACCTCAGGAATTTGCGTAGGTGTGGGAGTCGGTGTTGCCGTAGGTGTGGGAGAAAGCGTATCCGTCCGCTGTATCACAAGGATATACTCCGTCTTCTTCCCGGATTTTGCAGTTACGGTAAGTTTTACTTTTGCTTCTGCTAAAGGTTTACCAGGATCAAAATACATGGCAATCCTGTGTGCATTCCCACTTCCTGTCACTTTTCCAAGTACTACTACCTTACCGGTTCCGCTGATTCCCTCAGCAGTAACTGTAGCAGTACTGTCTGACAGTTCCGCAAAAATATTCAGAAATTCCCTGGTTCCTTTATAGATCACCCGGTAGCTGGTTGCTGCACTGTTAAAGGCCGGGGAAATCTCCAGATGATTTGCCACATTGGAATAGGTATTGCTGGTACTTACCACCATATTTTCAAAAACAGGTACCGAACGGTCCCAGGCAAGATGGAATAAATAGGATCTGCTCTTGCCAGCTGCATTCACATTTACTGTCACATCTGCGGAACCGGAGCTTGTATCCACAGTATAAGTACCAGTACAGGACTGACCATTTACAGTCATGGTGCATCCAGTCGGTGCTTTCAGTGTAAAGGTCACTTTTTGGGCATTTTCCGGAATTTTCAGCTTATACTCTAAAGTATCCTTCCGAAATGCAGACGGCCAGGTAACAGCTCCGCCATCTGAAATTGCGCTGACACTGTCCAGGTATGCACCATTTGTCTCCAGCGCCATCAGATAATTGGAATCATTTTTATAATAAAGGGTTCCATCTTTATCTACGCAGATCGTACTGATACAATATTGCTGCTGGTTCGCTGCAGGGCGGAAAAGCTCTACTGCCTTTCCGGATGTACGTCCCGGCGCATCCTCCAGCATATAAATTCCTCCGGGAAGAGAATTGTAGGTAAAGTACAGATAAACTCTTCCATCTGCCACACCATCCCCGTCAAAATCCTGATTTTCATAAGCAGTGGAAAGAAGGGGCGCTGCCTGGGGGTAACCGGGGATTGCTACAGAATAAGCTTTTGTGATGCCAGAATCAGATTCATTCAGTACATCGAAATGATGGCCTCCATCGGAGCTGAACTGGCCTCCGCTTCCGGCTACACCAATATAAATCCTGCCTTTGTATACCACCGGGGAGCCTGTTGACATTCCTCCCAGGTTATAACCAGTCACATTTCCAAATGTGCCGTCTGCATTCATATGGACACGGTACAGATAACCTCCTTTAGTAGTAAAATAAGCATAACCATTGTTATAAACTACAGTGGAGCGGATGTCTCCAATCAGACCGGTAAGCTTATCCAGAAGCATTCCGGTATGGGTATTGACAGAATACAAAATGGAGGGATTGGAATTGATCTTTTCGCCGTTTTTATCTGCAACCCCATTATCCGACCCGAATACAAGATAGTCACCGGATACGTAAGCTCCAGCCCAATAAAATCCGCCTTTGTGATTGTATTTCCAGGTACAGTATTTGACCTCATCCCCTCTTGCAGGATCCTCATCTGTCACTGACAGGCAGAAATATGTGCCTGCGGTTGTCTTGGAATTCCAGGTACCGGTATAAAGATATCCATCCTTATAAGTAATGGGAGAAATAGTTTGTCCTCCAACAGATTCACTGATCCAGAGAGAGTTCAGGCTTGTGGCACTGATTGCCTGGATCTGGCCTCCTCCGATCTGTGCAAAAAGCATTCCTTCCCCATAGCACAGAGGATTCATGGCATACTCCATACCGCCTTTTAACTGCTCACTTCTGGCAATGATCTCTCCTGAGTTTTTGTCAAGCTTATAGATAAACTGTCCGGATGCCACATAAATAGTTCCTCCCAGGATCAGCGGCGGTGTTACAGATGCCTCCACGCCAACTCCGATTTGTTTCGCCCATTTTTGTACTGTGGCATTGGGATCTGTAGGTGTCTGGGTGTCAGTAAGGCCATTATTATTCTCGCTGTTGCGGAAACTGATCCACTCATTATCTGTAAGCTCAGTCTGTTTGGCATCCTGTTTTTTCAGGGTCACTGTGATTTCTGACTGCTGTCCTCCTGTAAAGCTGCCCTGTGCGGAAATATAACCATATCTGGAAACATTCCAGCTGTAGGTTTCTCCCTGGAGAATACTGTCATAAATCCGCCAGGAACTGCCAGAAGAAGAGAGACGATTCCCGTCTGCCCCATAGACACTGATCACTGCATCATCAGGAGTTACCTGAAATGTTACAGTGGCATTTGACTGTTTATGGATGGTAATAGTGTAAGTTCCCTGTGAAGTGTAATTCTGTGTCTCATATGCCGGATCTGCATATGTATTTTCTTCTTCCATAAAAAAAGTGATCACGGTATCCCCAGTCTGAGACAACATAATATCTGTGGCTGGAGTGTCTGTGGAAAAAGAAATATCGGTAGCTTCTACAGCTTCTGCTACCTTGCTGGTCACCTTAAGGCTGTACCAGTTGTCAGAAAATGCCGCTGCCGTGAAGTGTATGGAAGAAACAGATGCAGGCACTGTGGCTTCATAATTCCTTGTCTTACCGGTGGTATCAAATTTGGGCTGAAGAATATTTTTTGCCAGATCTGTGTCTGTGGGAAGAAAGGCTTTGATATCCTGCAGATCCAGGCGACGTTTTACCAGAATCCGGTAAATCTGCCTATTCTCCTGTGTACCTGCTGTGATGGTATATACAGCGCCTTTGGAACCATCCTTTCCTGCAGCAAAAATTCCTGCACCAAGATTATAGCGGATTCCCTGGGTATATCCGTCCACAGCCATGTCTTTTGTTTGTCTCTGGCCCTTCAGATCTGTAGCTTCAATTTGAACTGTGGCTCCCTCCGGTGCAGATGAGGACAGGTCTGCTGTAATCCAAAATGCGGAAGAATCCATATGGGAACCATATTCTGCAACATACACTTTTCCACCAAATTGTACATCCAGGTCTGCCTGTCTGGTGAGAGTGAATGGAGAGGACGTATTGTTGCTGTCATACAAGGTCAGGTGTTCCAGATAGCCATACTGATCCTGCAGATCCTCAGGAACAGCATCTGCAGCGGTGGCAGCACTCTCCCATCCTGCCAGTTCATCGGTCTGCTGAGAGTCAAAAAATTCCTCATCGAACAGAATACCGTCTTCTGTATTTCCATCAGAAAAGCCTTCTGCATCTGAAAAATCAGCTGTCAGATTGTCCTCTTCACCGAAATTTTCTTCCACTTCCTTTTCCGGTGAAACAAACTCTGCTGCATAAACACTTCCTGCATATGCCGGCAGATTTCCAGCCAGAAGTGCCGCAGATAAAAGGCCTGTAAGCCATTTTTTCATTTTCGGTTTCATAGTGTGCCTCCTTCTCTTAGAATGTATTTGAAAAACAATTACATTGTTTTACTCTCCCTGCAGCTTTAATAATTTGCGGAAACGGCGCTTTGCCCCTGCAAAGAACAGCAAAAACACAATTCCGATTACAGCAAATGCAATTAAAATTTTGGTAAGGAGCTGTGTCTGACGCCAGCTGCGGGCGATTCTTCCGGTAACTCCCATATGGGAGGTCTGTGTGTCTGCAGGTGTCGCTGCGACTGTTTTTGTATCTGTATCAAAGGTCTTCGTATTTTCAGATGCTTCCGTATCCTGCTTTGGGGTTTCAGTAAGTCTTACATTCTTTTTTGCATTTTTTTTTGCATTCTTTGTGGATGGGGACACCTTGTCATAGCTTATTTTCGCAGAATCTGAATACGCCCTGGAACTGATCTTATTGGTACCATTTATCTGTTTCAGATCGGACAGGGAGCCTTCCCCGCCTTTTCCCGGAAGAACGGCCTGAGATTTGTTTCCACCATGATCGGAACCATGGACCAGATTGGCCTGAGAGCTGTTCCTGATATCCGGTATATGAATGACAAGGGGAGTGCTTACATTGCCGGCCTCATCCTTTACAGCTAAGACGATGTCCTTTTCTCCTGCTGTCAGTCCGGTAAGGCTGATGGTGTTGGTTCCTGCCTGTACCTCTGTTCCAAAGCCACTGGTATCCAATGTCGGAGTCTTTGTCCCTGCATCGACCACCTGATAATAGCATTTCCCCTTTTCCTGGGTTTTGTATACTACAGATGCCTCTTCTGTGGAGATTCTGCTGGCACTTATTCTTTTTAGCACCGGAGCTGTCACATCTGTTAGTTTTAAGGTTACATAGGTGTCTTTTTGTGTCCCATCTTCTGCAGTTACCTGGATGCGGACTGTGGCTTCTTTTTCCTGATCTGCAAAAAAGATTTTCCAATATGGGCGGTTCTTTTTCTCTATGTTTTCTTTTATGGTCTCATCCTTTTCTACTGTGGAGGGCTTAACTCCACTGATGGCATAAACTTTTACAGAAGCTTCTGGATCATTCACTTCCGTCCAGATATTCAGGCTCTGTCGTTCTCCCTCATAGACAGCCTGATATCGATCCTGCTCCGGGGAAAAATCGGGACTTAATTTCAGGATCCCTTTTCCATATTTATCAGAGCTGGACACATACAGGCCCTTCAGTGTAGCATCCTGATTCAGAAGCCGGATCTGATACTCTGTGACAGATGAGTCGGCTGTGATCTTCTGGTGTACCTCCTGATATCCGGCTTTTCGCACGTAAATCTCATATTCCAGTTTTTCCTGGAGTGTGTAGCTGCCTGTGGAATCCGGCGTGAGAATATTACCTTCATGATCCAGTACTACCACCAGGGCATCCTGGGGATCTACTTTGATCCTCACCGAAATTTCTGCAGGAACAGGGCTGAGGGTAGGATCTGGAGTTACCGTAACAGTGGGCTCTGCAGGTGTCGGTGTCACAGTAGCAGCAGGTTCATTGGGCTTCGGTGTTACTGTGACTGATGGCTGGGTAGGTTCTGGTGCTTCTGTGGGAACCGGTGCTTCTGTGGGAACCGGTGCCGCCGTTGGAGCCGGTGCTTCCGTGGGAACCGGTGCCGCCGTGGGAACCGGTGCTTCTGTGGGAACCGGTGCCGCCGTTGGAGCCGGTGCTTCCGTGGGAACCGGTGCTTCCGTGGGAACCGGAGCCTCTGTAGGGGCTGGAGACTCCGTGGGAAACGGTGCTTCCGTGGAGGCTGCCTCTTCTGCATAAACATCATTTATCCAAATGGCATTCTCTGCAGGAATATTTCCGGCAACCAGTGCCACGGTAAGCGTACTCATTACAAATCTGTTCATTTACCAGTCCCCCCATACTTCTCCCGATGCTCCACCGCCGATATCTGCGCCGGAATAAAGGGAAAAACGTAATCGTACTTCATCTCCATCTGCCGGAAAATAAGCAGACATTCCAACATTCATATATTCTCCATTTACAGAGTACATCCACCCGGAATCCATGGTAAAATCAAATTCCCCAATCCAGTTGGCATCATGGTCAGACAGCTGACAGTTTACTTCCTGCAAATGTACAAGGAGATCTTCCGGAATCATCGCACCAGCAGCAATGCCCCCTCTTCCAATTGCCTTCAGATAAAAACCACTGGTGGCATTTCCGTCGTTTCGCCAGTCAAAGCCGGTATTTTGAAGGAGTCTCAACAAAACCGAGGAAAGCTGTTCCCCCTGATAAAATTCAATGGAGGTTGCCGGAAGGATAGTTCCAAGCCCAATGGTTCCAGCCTCAATGCTGATGGTGACAGAACCAGCTGTTTCCGGAACTTCCTCATTTCCCTTATAAAGGGTAAATACCGGAAGGGTGGTAGTCCAGCCCTCTTCGTCTGTGGCACTGATCTCTATAGTATTGACACCCTCTGTTAGCTCCAGCCGGTAAGCCAGGATTCCCTGTGCAGGCTGTCCCTGCATGGACAGCCTCTGACCGTTTCCTGTTACCTGCAAAGAAGAAGCTCCCATATTGTTTCCATAATGATCCGTTGCCTGGATATAAAAAGTCCGGTAGGAGGCGTTTACTGTTTCCCCATCTGTAAGGTCTGTTGCAATCACCGGATATTTATCTTCATCAGGATCCGGCGCCTGGGTAGGTGCAGGCGCTTCCGTGATCTGTGGTTCTTCCGGGCTGTCCGGTATCTGAGCCCCCTGCTGGTTTTTATCATCATTTTTTTCAGAGGTCTTGGAACCCTCTCCCTGATGTTCTGGTTCCTCCTGCTCATCATAATGTATGGTATTACTCTGATCTTTTTGGTCATTATTGTTATCGTTTTCAGAAGGCGTTTCCGTAGGTTGAATTTCCGGGGCTGCCGTAGGACTTGGTTCAGGCGTTACGGTGACCTCTGGTGTTTTGGCAGAAGAGGCCGGACTCTGGGTAGGTGTGGGCGTTACTGTAGGCTCTGGCTCTTCTTCCGGAAGTATCTGTGCCTGTTCCATCACCTGCCTGTCATTTTCCCCTTTTCCTTCATCTTCTCCTGCATATGCATATCCGGTTCCCAGATATCCTTTCAGAGAGCTGTCTGCATGGATTCCCTGAACTGGATCTTTTTCTACCACGGGAGTCTGTTTTTTTACTCCAAGTACCAGGACAGCTGCAAAAAGGAGTATTCCAAGTATAGGAAATACAGCTGTCAAAATCTGTTTTTTCCTGTTTTTCTTTTTATTCATAAAATTATTCCTATTTCACCGAATTTAATAAAGTCTCTCCAGATATTTCAGGATCCATCTGTCAAACCAGCTTCGTGCTTTTTTTAATTCCCGAAGCATATGCCGGATACATCTTTGTGTATCTCTTTTTTCAGCAGGGGTTATGGGATGGGGGCTGAATGCCGCCTTTTTTCCAATACTGCTGACCTGCTGATAAAGCTCTTTTGTTTCAGAAGAATAATCCTCTTTTCCATGGTCATAAAGTTCTCTTGCATACCCCGCCATAGCCCGCACAGCAAGGCGGCTATCTGCTGCTCCAAACCGTTTTTTCCGCTTGCAGTTGGCCGCAAAACGCATACAATAGACTGTCAAAATAAATACCAGGCAAAAGACATCAAAAACCATCAAAAACAAAACCAGAAGCTTCTCCATTCCAAACAACGCAAGCTTCAGGCTCCAGTTAGTACGGATATTCTCATCTGCCAAAGGCGTTTCTTCTGTTTCCGGAACAGAAACAGCTATTTGTCCCTTCGCTTCCAATCCGGTTTTCAGATCTGCCTCTTCCATCACACCGTAATAAGAGGGGGTCATTTCCAATGGAATCCAGCCTAGTCCATCCAGATAGATTTCTGTCCAGGCATGACCGTTTTTTCCGGAAATTTCAATAGTATCCCCCGATTTTTTCCCAGATACATCTTCTTGAGTGACCAGATAACCTTCCACATAACGGGCTGGGATCCCGTAATAGCGGAACATCAGTGTAGCTGCTGTGGCAAAATGCACACTGTGACCGATTTTTGAGCCGGTAAGAAAATACTCGGTAAAATCTTCCTTCCCGTTATAAAGCTCTGTGGCGTTGCTGCAGGTAAGATTTTTTTCCAGATAAGTACGGATCCGGGAAATCGCAGTGAAATAATCTATATGTCCCTGTTCCCGGTTGCCTCCATCTCCCAGTTCCTGACGGAACAATGCTTCCAGATTTCCCGGAATTGCGGTATCCTGCTGATACACAAAGGCGTTATAATAGCTTTCTTCCTCCCGGTACTTCTTTTTTGTTTCTGCATATAAAGCCTGATAGGTTTTTGCTGCAAGCTGTGTAAAGTCTTTTACCTGATTTTCCAGAGAAGAAAATCGATACTCTCTGCATCCGAACACACCTCTGGCTTTTAAGGTACTGTCTGCAAGCGGACTTTCTCCCTGGTACCCTTCCGGCAGTTTCTGTAATTCATAAGGAGTATAAAGATATTTGCTGCTGGCCTTTTCATTTTGGATGGCAACAGTGCCTGCCATTTCAGCCAGATTTCCCCCATCTGTCAGGGCTTTCGCTGTACTGATCTGTGTTTCTCCATAAAAGCCATCCTGATGAAGCCAGTAAAACAGATTTTTTTCCTGGTAAGCATCCTCTGTGGAAATACTTTTCCAGGAAGAGCCGTCGTAAACACTTCCCACGAATCCCCTCAGATAAAGTGAGGATGGCTTTTCCATAGTTACCTTCAAAGCCGTCTCATCTGATCCGGTCCAGGAACCGGTTTCCTTTAATTTTCCCTCTGGCAGGGAATTAATCTTTTTCCCTTTCTGATAGCGAAGATCACAAAGCCAGGACTCTGCCTGCTCCTTTGCATTTGTTACGAGCTGAGAATCCTGATAATCTGCGGCAGGAAGGATGCTTCCAAGAAAAATCCCGGCAATTACCGCTGTCGCCATGCAGAATACAGTACCGGCTAAAAATCCGGACAGTTTTTGGGATGCACTGCTTTTTAAGTCGGAAAAAAATCGCATATAATTTATTTCCAGAATGATTCCGGCATAAAAAGCAAGGCATATCCTGATATCAGGAAGCAGCCTGATGCCTGCCATAAGTACAGGAAGAAAGCAGGCCTGAATGAGAACCAGCAATGAAATACGCAATTTCAGGATCAAATATCCCACAGTTCCCACGGCAATACCCAAAAACACCAGAAAAACTGTCCTGGAAAATGTCTGTTCAGAGTCATTTAACTGGAATACGGTGACATAAATCCCGGCTTTTTTTCCAAGGACTTCAGACAGCCGATTCCAGACCCAGGTTCCGCCCCTGATAATCCTGCCTGAAAAAGCCAGTACAGTACAGCCAGCCACAACTGTGGAAAGAATTCCGGTAAAAACCATGTATTTCTTCATTCTTCCCACAAAAGAACAAAAAAACGCACTCATAAACACACTGAGCAAAAAGGGAGTTTTGGGAATCCCTGATGTAAGGGAATCCAAAAGGATCAGCATTCCGATCCCATTTGCCAGAAATATCAGTGCAGTTTCCAGAAGCATACCGGGCAGCTGTCTGTATCCTTTTCCTGTTTGTTTTTTTTCTGTGATCCAAACTTCCATGTAATGGTTTCTCCTTGATCTGGTGTGCCGGACATGCCGCAGCACACAACCGTTACTTCCCCTCTGTCTTTCAAAGGCTGAACGTCCTCTCCGGGATTCCCTGTAAGATAAATATAATTTGCAAAATTCTGAGGTCCCGGATTTTTCAAATATTCCTGCACCACTTTGCAGTGACTGTTTCCCCCTTGTCTGAGAAAGAGATACAACATCGTTTCACAATCCTGAGCCGTGGTGATTTTCTGCATATGGATCTGTCCGGATACAGCGTCTGTCACCCCTGCCTGACAGGAAATCCTCTGTTCCAAAAAGCTGTGTAAAACAGCACTGAAAACTTCTGCAAGTGTCTGGGAAACTCCCGGATCTTTTTTATTCAGAAAACTGTCAGCCAGTATGAGAACCGTATCGTCCACCGGAAAGCTTTTTTCCCGGATCATCATACTGTCCAGCTTGCCGGAAAGCTTCCAGTGAATCTGACGGATGCTGTCTCCATCCTGATATTCCCTGATATCAAAGGTCTCTCCCGGATCCTCCCCCGGACGGCTTCCCGAATACCGAAAGCTCTCCATATCAAAGCCTTCTCTGGTAAGGAAGGCAAAATCCTGTTTCTGTTCTGGTGGCATGATCACGGTGCAGCCCTTTTCTTCCAGTTTTTTCTTTCTGGACAGAATTCCAAAAAAATCACTGCATTTCCATTCTGCCACCCAAAAGTTGATGCATCCACACCAGCTGCTCACAGCCTGAAACTCTATTTCCTCTTTTCCTTTGCTGCCAAGAGAAAAAGAAAAAGGAATTTTCCCGGTCTCCCCGGTATAACTGTTTTTCCAGAAAATATATCCCTTTCCAAGAAATACCGGCAGAACCGACTGATTTTTCACTATCAGTTTTCCTTTGAAAGTACTGGCCTGCTCTGCTGCCTTTGGAAGAAAAAAAGAAGCTGTTGTCTTTTTTCCGCAAAATGCTCCCAGAATCAGGGAGCCTGCTGCAACAATAAAAAAAATCAAGAGGACAGCTACAAAGATCCATGAGCCTGTAAACACTGCTGCCAGTGCCATGCACAACAGCCATAAAATCCATAAAATCCTGTTTTTCATCATCCCTCAACCTTTGGCAACGGTACCTTGGCCAGAATTTCCTCCAGAACCTTTCTGGCGCTTAATTCTTCATATCTTGCACGGGGATCCAGAATCATACGATGCGCCGACACATCCAGAAATACCTTCTGTATATCCTCAGGCACCACATAGTCCCGATCCTCCATAAATGCGGCAGCCTTTGTCATACGACATAATGCCAGCGTACCTCTTGGACTCAGGCCAAGAGAGATCATAGGATGATTTCTTGTAGCCTCTGCCAGAGTAGCAATATATTCCAAGATGGAATCTGCCATATAAACCTTTTGCACCTGTTTTTGCAGTTCCAGTACTTCTTCCTTTGAAATGACCGCAATGGCTTTTTCCAGAGGATTCTCCTGCTGACGGTCGCGAAGCAGTTCCACCAAAGCGTCATGGTCCGGATATCCCATGGAAAGGCTGACCATAAAACGGTCCAGCTGAGATTCCGGCAGCATCTGGGTACCGGAAGAACCTGTTGGGTTTTCTGTGGCAATGACCACAAAGGGCTGGGGGACCAGATGAGTTTCCTGATCTACTGTAACCTTTCCCTCTTCCATAACTTCCAGTAGGGCTGACTGGGTTTTGCTGGAAGTACGGTTGATCTCATCTGCCAGAAGCATATTGCACATCACAGCTCCAGGGCGGTAGAGAAATTTTCCACTTCCCTTATCATACATGGTAAAACCTGTCACATCAGAAGGAACCACATCCGGCGTAAACTGGATCCGGTTAAAATCCATTCCCATCAACCGGCAAAGAGCCAGAGCTGTTGTGGTTTTTCCCACTCCCGGGACATCCTCAAGAAGAACGTGTCCCCTCGCAAGGACTGCCATGATGATCTTATCTGTAGTTTCCTTTTTTCCTTTTATGATAGTTCCAAGCTCCCTCTGGAGCTGTCTGATCTTATCTGCCAATTTGTGTAGCCTCCTGTTTTTATCCGGCTTTAATCCGTCATGTCATAAAAAGCGGATTTTCCATTTTTGAATCTCTGGTATGCCACCAGTGCACAAAACCCCTGATCCGTTGCCATAGGATCTGCCTCTCCATCTGTCAGATGGGAAAAGCTGCCATCCTTCTGGTAAAAATCCATCAGTACGTCATAAAGCCCTTTTCCATTCTTCTGAAAACGTTCATCTGTTTCGCAGTCAATCCCGTAGGTGCTTAGGGTTAGGATTACCTGGGAAATGGATTCTGAACTTTTGTCTCCATAGGAAACATAACCTCCGTCTTTATCCTGGGCATCTGCAAGGACTTTAATTCCTTTTTCAATCACTTCTTTTACCTGTTTTTCATCCTGATAGGCAGCAAGGCTCTGTAACGCCATTGCGGTGATATCCACATCAGCCAGTTCTGCGCTGTCATCCAGGGAAAAGCCCCCGTCTGGCTTCTCCTGTTCCAGTATATAGGCCAGATATTTCTGTTCCAGTTCTCCATTTGGGTCTGCCTGATCTGCATTTAATGCCAAAAGGGCAAATACAGCACCATTTATTCCCTGTGCAGTCACAGCTTCATAATCTTCCAGCGGTGCCTGAATATCAAAGCCGCCAATATCTGTGGGATCCTCCCCGATGGCTTTTGCAGCCAGCACTGCGCGGGAATACTCGGTATAGCGGTTTTCACTTAAAATCCCATTCTGTTCTTTTAACCTTTTTTCCAGATTTGCCCTGTATTTTTCGAAATAATCATCTTCTGCCTTTTCCCCGGATCTGGCGAGAGGAATCACCACCCACTCTCCACCAAGGGAGTCTGATACAGGAGCTGTCACAGTTTGTTGCTCATACTGGGCTGTTTTGGTCACTGCTGTAGTCAGATCGGGCTTTTTGTCTCCACAACCGCTTAAGGTACAAAGGGAAAACACAGCCATAGCCATACCCATAGCATATCTGAGTGCTACTGTTTTTGTCATATTTTTATCAATCGTATGCATCTTTTTAATAAGCATAAATTCCTTTCTGCGTCTTTCCATAAAAACACGATTTCCTCATTCCACAGGCTGGATCAGACCATATTTTACCTTGATTCGCTCCAGTTTTTCCAGAAGAGGCCTGCTTAAAAGCCAAAGAAAGATTACCGTAGAAATGGCATGTACCAAATCTACCGGAGCTCCTGAAATATAGTAGGCAAGGAGAGTGCTTTTTGTAATATAACCATAGGACATCAGGATGCTCGCCGGATTCATAATTCCGCCGTATATGAGAAAAACGCTTAAAAATCCATAGATACAAAGTTCTGCTTTCCGGGCTTTCAAAATTCCCTTCTGGTACAGGATTCCCGCCAGAAAGCCAATCATCCCAAAAGCAAACATCTGCCAGGGAGTCCAGGGTCCCTGCCCCATAAACATATTGGAAACCAGCATGGTAAGGCTTCCCACCAGAAAACCGGCTTCTCCACCAAAGGACACTCCTGAGAGAATCACCAGTGCTGCAACCGGCTTAAAACTTGGAACCATGAAAAAAGCGGCTCTTCCTGCCACACCAAGTGCGGAAAGCACGGCGATCACCATGATTTCCCGAGCCTTTGGCCTGCGTCCTTCGAACATCATAAAGAAGGGAAGCATAGCTGTTATCACCACGATCAGGCTGCACAGGAGGTATTTGCGGCCGCTCCATATCTTCACGGAGAAAAAAAGGAGCAACGGCACCAGGATCAGCATGAGCCCCAGAGCAAACCAGGTACGGGAACTGACTTTTCCCTTTCGTTCCAGCTGCTGTATGATCAGGCCATCGGAAGGAAGGGCATACTCTTTTAGCTCATCCTCTGGAGAGATTCTTTTTTTTAGGATTTTTTTACTTTTGGATATGTTTTCTGTCTTTTCTGAAACAGGTTCCGAAGAGTTTTCCTCTGAAAAAAAATCATCCAGAAACTGATCTAGCTTTTGCTCTGTAAGCATGCGACCACATCCCTTCCGGTGACAGCATCGGGAAACATCTGTCTTGCCATTCTGTTTGCTGCTGTTGTATAAAAATTATTTCCGGCAAAAAATTCCCGTGTATTTTTGCTGGTAGCCACACTGCCTTCAAAAAAAAGGCCTGTGGTATCTGCATATTCTGCTACAAATTCCACATCATGGGAAATGATAAAGATGGTCATGCCATGGGCCTGAAGTTTTTTCAAAATTTTTCCAAGCTCTTCTTTATACTCAGCATCCATTCCTTTTGTAGGCTCATCCATCAGCAGAAGCTTCGGACGCAGAAGAAGTACTTTTGCAAGAGCCAGGCGCTGCTGCTCGCCTCCGCTAAGATCGTAGGGATGTCTGTGGAGCAGTCCGTCCAGACGAGTAAGGCTTACGATTCCTTCTATTGCCTGTTCCTTTTTCATCTGAAGGGGATACTCTGGGGATAGCTTTTCCTTTTTTCCGCCGATCACAGAATATAAATCCTCCAGAACTGTCTTTCTCAGAAAAATACTCTGGGGATTCTGAGGCATTACCCCAAGATAACCACAATACAGTTCCTTGTCCTTAAAAGAACGGATATCTCTTCCATCCAGATAAATCCTGCCTCTGTACGGCTGGTTCACACGGCTCAGCAAAGACAATGTGGTACTTTTTCCTGTACCATTTCCACCTACCAGAGCATAGAATTCTCCTTTTTTTACCTGAAGGGACAGATCCCTGACCACATCCGGGCTATCCTTTTCATAACGAAACCATACATCCTTCATCATAATAGCGCAAGGCTGCTTTTCCCGATGAAAAAAGCCAGTGGAACTGTTATAGGTGTTCTCTTCTTTTTTCATATCCTGTTTTTGGGGAAGAATTCCCTTTTTCCCGGCATAAAGTTCCAGCCACCTGCGTCCTTCACTGACTGTTAGGGGACATCTTTCTTTACTATCTGTCTCTGCATAAATCTGCATCGGCACAGGCATGGACAAAAACATACTGTGTTTTTCCCTTCCCAGATTTTCGCCGATTTCCCGGGGCGTTCCTTCCAGAAATACAGTACCCTGATCCATTACAAACACTTTGTCTGCATAAGGAATGATATCCTGGAGGCGATGTTCTGTGAGAATCACAGTAGTACCAATATCCCTGTTGATTTTTTTGACGGTTTCAAGAAAATCAGATGCTGCAATAGGATCCAGCTGAGAGGTAGGCTCATCCAGAATCAGAAGGGAGGGATGCATCGCCATTACAGATGCAAGATTCAGAAGCTGTTTCTGCCCTCCTGACAGCTCTGATACATTTTTATAAAACCACTGGTGGATACCAAAATAGCTGGCCATTTCTGCCACACGAAGACGAATGGTGGAATTGTCACAGCCAAGGCTTTCCAGGCCAAAAGCCAGTTCATGCCAGACCTTGTCTGTTACGATCTGGTTGTCCGGGTTCTGCATCACAAAACCAATTTCCTGACTCTGTGTCCGGTGGTCGATCTCATCCAGGGATTTCCCACGGTATAAAATATGGCCTTCTGCTTTTCCGGCAGGAGACAATACTGTCTTCAGCTGTCTTAACAGAGTACTTTTTCCGCAACCACTTCTGCCACATATTACATTTAAGGTTCCCTCCTGGATATTCAGATTTACATGCTCCAGGACTTTTTGGGAACTATCCGGATAGGCAAAGCCAAAATTATTTATCTCAATTATATTCATAAACCCTGTAATTCCTCATAAATTTTCCGGTAGGTAATGTCTGTGCTGCATTCTATTTTTCTTTTACTTCTTCGAAAACGGATCTGCTCTGTCAATTCCAGAAGCACCGGAAGAAAACAAAAGATACCAAAACACAGATAAGTACCCAGAAGCATTCCATGGGAAAGGGTTCCGGGAGCTTTGTAGCCCTGGATCACAAACCCGGCAATGATAATTCTGGGATTGTAGTTTGCATAAGCTGCCCCACTTAAACAGCCTGCTCCAAATCCACCACATAAAACCAGCATAATTGCACCAAGCAATCTGTCCCTTGCAGTAAAGCGATAAACAGAAAATGCCTTCCGCCCTCTAAGTCCGTAACCTCTGCTTCTCATAGAATCGGAGGTCTCAATGGCATTTTCCAAGGCCCAGGTGATCAAAACGGAGAGCATGTTCAGACCATGGCGAATACGTGCCAGAACATTCCCTTCTGAAATGTCCCTTCCCATTCCTTTTTGTCCATTTCGGATCACCTTTAACTGTCTCAGAAACCTTGGCACAAAGCGCAATGCCATAGACAGTATCAGTGATAAAACCGGAATCAGGCGTCCAAACAGATAAATGAATTTATCTGTAGTCATCACCTTATTGTAACAGGCAAACCACTGTATCACTATGAACATCACAGCTCCAAGAACTGCTCCATATACAAGAGCTTCAAGGGTGATCCAGTTTCCGCTGCTTTCAACATAATATAGCATGGTAACGCCATAATGGTTGAACAGCGGATTCATCAAGGTCACAGCCAGAAGTCCGGGCAGAGTAAACAAAAAGCTTTGCTTTAAAGTCTTTGACCTGCCGTTTAGCACTATGGAATATGAAAGCGCACCAAGATAAGAAAGCCCGATCCACAGCGGGTGTTGTTCAAACATGGTAAACAGCAGCACCACGGCAAAGTAAAAAAAGTTCAGCAGAGGATGACATCTGGAAAATGCATCTGCCATATTTTCCCCTTCCTGATACACTTTACCGACTGACGACTTGTCTCTCACTGATATACTCCCTCTTTAATCCATATTCCTCACAATAGGCATCCATCTTACTGCCCTTATAGCAGCCGATGGTACAGCTTTTATTTACGATCCAGGGACCTATATGCTGTGGGTCATGACAGACTTCCAGATATTCCAGCCTGCTGCATCCATGGAATACCCATCTGCCTATATAGGATACACTCTCCGGAATGGAAACTCTTCTCAGATTCTTGCAACGGAAAAAGGCACTGTCTCCAAGTATTTCCAGGCCTTCCGGAAGTTCCAGGGTCTCAAGTCCGCAAAAATAGAAAGCTTCTTCCCCAATCTCTTTCATTGTCTTTGGAAATTCAAACTGTTTCAGCTCCTTACAGCGATAAAAAGCCCTTTTCTGGATGACCTCTGCTCCCAGTGGAAGGGTCACTTCATTTAGCCGCACGCAGGAATCAAATATTTCTTCTGGAATTTCCCTGCATGGGGACTGGGGATTAAAACAGACTTTTCTTAAATTGTTGCATTCTCTGTAGCACTGAACCCCTAATTTTTCCAGGGAAGCCGGGAAAATTGCCTGTCTGAGATTATGGTTTTCTGCAAATGCTCTTTTCTTGATCTCCGATAACGTCTCCGGAAAGCGGATCTGCTTGCGAAACTGACATCCTTCAAATGCCTGCTTTCCAATGATCCGGCATCTTGAAGGAAGAATCACTTCTTTTATTTTTCCATTTCCCATAAAGCATTTATCATCAATAAATATATATTCCTGCGGAATCTTTCTGACCAGTTCTCCCTCCTGTTCTCTTGCTCGCTGTGCAGTATAAGTACGACTGTCAAAACGAAGTGTTTTCCAGCCTGTTTTTTCCTTGTGTAAATACATAGTTTGTCTTTCTCCTTGGTTTTTAAGCAACAAAAACAGAGCCTCATTGTATACATGAGCCTCCGTCCTCTATGCAACGCGTTGGATTGCTGACTTAAAACGATTCCGCAAATGTCCCTGATGGACAAATCGTCTCATACAGAAAAACAGTTCCGGATTCTCACCGGATTTCCTTAAATTGATCCTGGCGGATCAAACCACGCCTGGTTATTCAATTGTGTAATTGCAGTTCTATATATCTGCTGTCACAATTATAACAGTTTGGCCATTTACTGTCAATAATAGCCAAATTCTTTCCGTCATTTTCTGTCATTTTTCAGAAGAATCCGCTTCCTGGTAAGGATTTCCTATATCAGAGCCCAGATCACAGGTGTAGATCCAACAGATCTGATCCCCGGCTTCCGGCTTATACTCTGAACAGCCTTTATTTGGAAATTTGTCATTGACGCTGTACATCCAGCCGGAATTTTTCCCACAGTCAAATTCGTACAGCTGATTGATTCCCTCTACGTAGTAGCTTTTATACAGAGGAGTGTACCTGGATGAAAGCTGGATGCCCTGCTCCTGACATACTTTTTTCAGAATATCAAAAACCGTATCACCTGTTGTAAAGGTTATCTCCACAGGCTTCAGGACCCATCCGTCCTCAGGAACAAACTCTGTCTTACTTTCTTTTAACTGATCCATGTTTGCAAGGATTGCCGAGCTGTCAATGGAAATCGTACAGACAGCCTGTTCTCCACCAGGTTCTTTCCCACAGCCAGAAAGGGCAAGGACAAAGATCAGATTCAGGAAAAGAAAGAGGTTCCGATACTTTAGAACCACTTTTGTTATCACATTCATTTATTTGATTCCTTCCGGGTAAGTAACCCCCTCTGGCAGGGGATCCCACTCATTTAATCCCAGGTTCTGCTTGAACTTCGCCTGCTCCAGGGTAAGGGTTGGGGGATCTTCCTCCAGATACTCCATAAGTTCATCAATTCCCTCACGTGTTACATTGTTTACCATAAAAATACGTTCACATCCGGCATTGATCAGCCACTGGCGCACCATGGGAATATTAGCATATGGCGAATCGATTTTTGTAATGATACCAATAAGAGGACGCAGGATAAAGGAGCGGCAGCTGGCTCCAAACAAATTGAACGGTTCATCTGCGGCCTGGACAATGGCTACCACATCTGCCTCAAAGGAGAAACAGGCAAGTCCCACACTGAAGCGCTTGGACTCTGCATACTCTCCCGGAGAGTCGATAGTATCATCATTGGAATTGGTATACTGTGTTTTGATATAGTGAAGTTCTTCCCCCTTCAGTGCCTGTGTCAGGGATGTCTTTCCGGCTTCACTTCTGCCCATTAAAAAGATTTTCTTCATTGATCTTCCTTATCTGTATCACTTTAGCTTTTGTAGACCGGACAGGTCTTAAACCCCAGTTCCTGGTCAAAAAATTTCACAACTTCCTCCACTGCTGTCTGCACCTGGGAAAGACCTCCTGTCAGGATCAGGGAACCACAGAAACGATCCATAAATCCAATCTGCACATCGGCACTTTTCATAGCCACGTCTGCTGCAACCACCACAGCTTCCCATGGAGTAAAACGGATCAGGCCTATGGATTCACCTGTATGATCTTCCCCCTCATGAACTCCGATGTGAAGTCCAAGGTTCTCATAAATACAGGCCTGGGAAGGACTGATCACATGTGCCAGGCACACTTCCTTCCCCGGAACCCTCACACGAGTCATACGCAGCTTTTTTCCCTTAAGATGCTCATAATCATCGTGGAACAGCATTTCCAGAAGTTCTTCTTTCGTCATTCGGGTCATGGATACACTTCCTATCTCTTTGTAATATTGCAGACTACATAGCCAAGGGAGTCACGGAAATAATCCACGATCTCCGTCATGGCAGACATCACATCGGAAATCTCTCCAGTGATGATCAGTGTTCCAGTAAAACGATCCGCAAATCCCAGATATACATTTCCACTTTTGACTGCAATATCTGATGCAATCACTGCGGATTCAGGTGGTGTCATATTCATAATTCCAATTGCTGAGGAGCGGTAGTCCAGCTGCGGGTTCAGTCCCAGCTTCTGATAGATGATCGGTGCCGGGCCTCCCATCACATGGGCGAAGGTGATCTCCTTACCTGCTACTGTCTCCTGTACAATTCTAATCTGTTCTCCATGATCATTTGCCATTTATATAATTCCTCTCTTTCGGAAATTCTCTCATCGTTTTATTGTATCATCCTCCGAAAGAAATAGCAAGCATCTGTGCAAATCTTACAATATTTAAAAATAATTCCCTCTATTTTTCTAAACTCATGAAAATATTAATCTCGTCTCAAAGAAAATATATATTCCAGAGGAAGCAGACGAATTTCTTTATAAATTTTTTTCACAGCGTACTGGCTGCTTTCATCATCCATAATCACTGCTGGTGTACGGATCAGAAACGCCGGCTGCTTTACAGACTGAATATAATACTGCTCCAAGGTTCCCATTTTGGCTCTTCCCGTACCTGATGCAGGTTCTTTTTCCAGATGATAAGCAGAGGTTCGCTGCATATGTCTTGCCAGACGATGGGATCTTGGAAGCAATCCAAGCCCCTGCTCGCTGTGATAATAGACGATTTCTCTTCCGGATTGTCCGAAATCCAGCAGTCCCTTTCCCCCATATTCCTGAAAGATCCGAATCAGGGCTTTTGTCTCATTTTCACTGGCAGGCTGTTCCCCCAGCCTGCTTCTTCTGTAATAGGCTGTAGGAAAATTGTGGGAAAGATCCATTCCTCTTGCATTATATCCAAAGTCTCTGGCTGGAATGCTCTGCATCCTTAACATCTGCCGAAATATGGGATTGCGAATGACAGTAAAATCGGTGCGGCAGATTTCATATCCATCTGGGTTTTCAATGGGAATCATACAGATCCGGATTTCATCCAGCAATTTTTTTACATCATAAAAATCCTCCAGCTGCCACCTGCATTCGTAGGCGATACAGTATTCCTGTATCATTTTCAGCAAAAGTCCCGGCAGAAGCTTTTGGGTTCCGTCAAGACCTGTGACACAAAAAATCACTTCGGATCCCTTTCCCACTTCCAGCATTGGGATCATTCTCTCATCGTGACTGCTTCCAATTACCCGAAACTGACAGAATTCCTGATATCTCTGGGAAAGTTCCCATAGTGTGTAATATATTTTTTCATATGTAACAAATGTTTTGGGATTGATAACCGTTTCTGACAATGCCTTTTTCCTCCTGCCAGATGTGTATTTCATGGTATCCTCAGCCTACCGTAAAATCTGGCAGTATCATTATATGCAAAGAGACAGGTCAAAAAGACCTGTCTCTGAAAACTTCTCTTTAAATTTCTTTCTTTCTCTTTCTTACAAGGACATAACCACCTGCGATCAGGGAAAGGCTTGCCAGCATCATCATAGTGGCAATCGGCGAATTGTCGGCTGTTCTCGCATTGGTTGCAGAAGAAGAACCGGTATCGCTATCGTCTCCGTCGTGATTCTCCGGATCAGAAGAATCGTCTCCGTCACCGGAATCATCTCCGCCACCGCCGTAATCATAACCACCGCTGCCACCGTTTCCATCTGTAGCAGTAGGTGTGATAGTGCCACTAGGAGTAACGGTAAAAGTGATCTCCTTGGAGGAGAACTTGTAGGTCATGGACTCTACAATATCTGTAGCCTGCCACTGTGTTCCATCATAGGTATATTTCTGGAAGAAGATATACATATTGAAGGTAGCTGCACGCTTGATACCAGTTTTATGTCCAATGGTACCGATTGCCTGTCTCTGGCTGGATTTAGGATCGGAATAACTGCTCCAGTACAGCGGAACCCAGCGCACATCGCCCTTCACCGGATTCTTATTATCAGAACCGGCACCTGTAACAGTAAAGCTGTAGGTCTTGCCAGGATAGAATGCCAGCGGCTTCTCCAGTCCCTTTACTGTACTCTCGGAAACCTTAGGAGTCAGTGGTGCTCTTGTGGTCGGTGTAGGGGTATTATCTGGCTCATCCTTACTCTGAGCCTTTAATGGAAGGACTTTGGAGTTGGCACTTTCCAGGCCGTTTCCATCTTCACCGTAAATTACAACGTAATAGTCTGTGGCAGAATTCAGGCCTGTCAGCGGAACTCCTGCGCCTGCGGAAGTACCTACATCACCAGTCTTCACGCTCTTGCCTGCATTGGCTTTTGCTTCCTCAAAGGTAGGGATCTTATCGGTCTGCTTCACAACGGCAACATAATATTTACCTAACTCAGTGGCATGGAATTTCACCAGAGCTTCTGTATCTGAAGTCCAGCTTACACCTTCACCATTAGCTTTTACAACTTCAATCTTCATGGTAGACTTCACAGGAGTAGTCGGAACGGTCAGCTTACCAGTAGCAGCGTCTACTGTATACTTCTCTCCACTCTCCGGTACATATATCAGTTGTGCAAGGGCATCTGCCATACTCATGACGTTATTGGAAACCTGTACAATAGCTCGTCCATCTGCCGGATCTGCCACATGGAAGCGGACACTTGTACCGGACAGTTCGCCAACAACATTGATAGAGCTGTTATTTGCAAGGACAATGGCTCTGTCATTAGTATCATCTGCCACAGCAATAGTACCCTGTACCAGAAGATTCCCCTCATTGTATATGATCGCTCCACCATCTGCATCACACTGATTGTCTGCGATATTTCCACCGGAAAGAGCAACAGTGCCGCCCATATTGCGGATCACGGCTCCCTGGGCATTGGTATGGTTATTGATCAGATTTACATTGGTGGAAACACCAAGATTGCTGTCTGTCTCCACAAGGATCATAGAACCCTCTGATATAGAATTGTCAGCCTGTGCGCCATCTACAGTCAATGGATACACCTCACCACTGGTGCTGTCGCTTGCTGTGCCAAACTGGAAAGAACTTCCTCCAGTCACCTTAAACATATCACCCTTGAATCCGGAAGCACGCTTAATGGTGGCATCTGCAGATCCGGCTGCAATGGAGATATTTCTCTTCTCTGCGATGGCCACGGTATCGGATATCTCTACAGTTCCGGAAATCACAATCTGGGTAATAGAATTTTCTGTGCCGTCTGTATTGGCAGGGCTCTCATTGATCACCTGCGCCAAAGTCTTGCCTGTCTGCTCAGTAAGATTGCCGGCTGCATCACGGATATAAATCTTGCCTGTTTCTGTCTGTGCGGACTCTCCACTATCCTCCGCCTGGGTCTGGGCATCTGTCTGTGTCGCAGCCTCAAAAATCTCTGAAGGAGTGGTCTCCGGTGCTTCTGTAGGCTCTGCCGCCGGTGTATCTGTAGCAGCTGCCGGATCCGCAGCGGGCTCTGCTGCCGGTGCTTCTGTAGGCTCTGCTGCCGGCGTCTGTGTGGTGTCCTCAGCTGGTATACTCTCCTCAGCCTGTACCGGTTCAGCAGCAGGTTCCCCTTCCTCTGCTTCAGCAGATACATCCTGAGTTTCCTCTATGGTCACGGCATCGGTACCAGCCTCGCCAAATACAGCTGCAGGAGCCATTCCAGTCACAATGGTACCAGCCATCAATAATGCTAAAAGTTGCTGTTTCTTCATCTAAAAAGTCCTCCTTGTATATGAGTCCCCCGTATTAAGTATTAACATCAGTTGTCAGTATAGCACATTCTCATCCAAAAATCAAACCTATGGACGAACCTGACCATTTCCGTAGATAATATATTTTGTGGATGTCAGTGCCAGAAGTCCCATAGGTCCTCTTGCATGAAGCTTCTGGGTACTGATCCCGATCTCTGCGCCAAATCCAAACTCAAAACCATCTGTGAATCTGGTGGAAGCATTTACATAGACAGCTGCGGCATCTACCTCATCCAGAAATTTCTGGGAATGGGCATAATCATTGGTGATAATCGCCTCAGAATGACCGGTATTGTAACGGTTGATATGAGCAATGGCTTCCTCCACAGAATCTACCACCTTTACAGAAAGAATGTAATCCAGGTATTCGGTTCCCCAGTCCTCTTCTGTGGCCATTACAGCATCCGGGATAAGAGCTTTCGCCCTGTCATCTGCACGCATCTGTACATGCTTCTGACGAAGCTTTTGGGCCAGCACCGGAAGGAACGCATCCTTCACTTTCTCATGAACAAGAAGAGACTCGCATGCATTGCACACGCCTACCCTCTGGGTCTTGGCATTGATCACAATATTAGCTGCCATCTCAAGATCTGCGGTCTCATCAACATAAATATGACAGTTGCCGGTACCGGTCTCGATCACCGGAATGGTACTGTTATTCACCACCGCCTGGATCAGGCCTCTGCCTCCTCTTGGGATCAGAACGTCTACATACTGATTCATCTTCATAAATTCAGATGCAGTCTCCCTGGAGGTATCCCGGATCAGCTGAATAGCATCTGCTGTGATTCCATTTTCCTCCAGAGCTGTACGGATACTGTTTACAATCGCTTCATTGGAATGGATGGCATCACTGCCGCCCTTTAAGATCACCGCATTTCCGGTCTTAAAGCAAAGAGCAAAGGCATCTGCTGTCACATTTGGCCGAGCCTCATAAATGATTCCGATCACACCAAGAGGAACTCTCTTCTGGCCGATCAGAAGGCCATTGGGACGCTTTTTCATACCAATCACTTCTCCAATGGGATCCTCAAGGGCCGCTACCTGTCTGAGTCCCTCTGCCATGGCTGCAATCCTCTCTGACGTAAGCATCAGCCTGTCCACCAGTCCCTCTGGCATATGATTGCTGCGGCCATTATCCACGTCTATGACATTGGCCTGCAAAAGAGTATCTGTATTCTTAACCAAAGCATCTGCTACTGCTTCCAGTACCTGATTCTTCTTAGCTGTACCAAGACTTCTCAGGATCACTTCCGCTTCTTTTGCCTTTTTTCCAAGCTGTTCCAGCATTTCATTCATCTATAAATCCTCCCTTCTGTAAAAAGTATCCTTCTCTGTGACAATAATCTGTGGATAAATATCTGTAGGCCACACCGGTACCTGATCCAGAATCTGAAAATCAAATGCCACTGCCACCCTCAGGATATCCGGATTCTTTTCCAGAAAACGGTCATAAAAACCGCCACCATAACCAACCCGGTTATTCTTCCTGTCAAAAGCTACACCCGGCATGATCATCAGCGCCTGATCCCAGTGGACGATCTCTCCCTCCACTGGCTCAGGAATGCCGAAATATCCAGGTGCAAGCTGCTCAAAATCCGTAAGTCTGTAAAAAACCATATCTTTTCCCACAACCTTGGGCACAGCAACTTCCTTGCCAGCTTTCCAGGCTTCTTCGATCAAAAAACCTGTCATCACCTCATGATTGTAATCTGCATATGCCATGATACGCTCTGCCTGGCAAAATTCCGGCAGCGCAGCCACCCGCTTTGTGATCATACGGCTTAAATCCTCTATCTGCTGATCTGTACATGCCCTTCTGGCTGCGAAAATCTGCTTTCTAATGGCTTGTTTTTCTTCCATATTTCTCACCAAGATTCGTAACGGTTCCATCCGTTTCTTTAATGTCAATGTTATCCAGCTGATTACGCAGGTTCATCTTAATGGTGGCAATATATTCCTTGCGAAGCTGTGCCTGCTCAATCTTCTCTTCCTCTGTAAGACCAACACTTTGTGCCTTGTGATGAAGTGTATTGATCCTGTCAATTTTACTGCTGTCCATAATCATACTCCTCCTGTAAATAAACTGTGTAATATAGACTATCCTGTTTATCACAATAATTTCTCAATATAATCAATGAGGAAAAATTCTTCCTCTTTGCGGCCTACGAAAAGTGTCCCGCATTTTTCTCCTTCCACTATCCTGTGGATATTATGAAAATCACAGCCATTGGCAATCACCATATCTGTGCCTGCTGCTGTGGCAATTCTGGCTGCGGTAAGCTTGGTAGCCATTCCGCCAGTGCCGACTTTGCTGCCGGTAGAGCCCTTTCCCATGTCCAGAAGAGCTTCATCCAGTGTCTCCACTGTATCAATAAACTCTGCTTCCGGATTGGTATTTGGATCATCTGTAAAAAGACCGTCAATATCAGACATCAATATCAGAAGGTCTGCCCCGATCAATGCAGCAACCACTGCTGAAAGGGTATCATTATCTCCAAACTTCTCCAATGACTGAAGCTCATAGGTAGAGATGGAGTCATTTTCATTTACAATGGGGATCACGCCCATGGATAACAATTCATTGAAAGTGTTTTCCGCATTTTTTCGGTTGGCATTATTTACCATGGTATTCTTGGTCATCAGGATCTGACCTGCCATCTGGTTATATTCTCCAAAAAGCTTCTGATAGATCATCATCAATCTGGCCTGTCCCACTGCGGCACATGCCTGCTTCTTCCTGGGCTCCTGTGGCTTCTCGGTAAAACCAAGGGCTGCAGCACCTACTGCAATGGCTCCAGAGGATACCAACACCACATCTTTCCCCTGATTTCGCAGATCTCCAAGTTCTCTTACCAGCACTTCCAGCTTCCGAAGATTCAGGCGCCCGGTCTGGGAATGGGTAAGGGAAGAGCTTCCGATCTTGATGACAATTCTCTTTTTATCTTTCAGTCTTTCCCTGTAATTCATCGTTTTTCTCTCCATTTATATATTTCAATTCCATATCTTACATCATTTTTTGCAGTTCGTCCATTGTTTTTCTGGTGTCACCGGCAATTTTCAGAAAAATTTAAGAAAAGCCTTGCTGTATCAGCAAGGCCTCTCATTTTACCTGAATTCAATTGTCACAGCCGGATTACTGTAAAATAACAGAATCTACAGAATCATTCAATACGATCTCTACCCAGGTTTTACCAGGATTCAGCTGGATCTCCTGATTATTGGAATCATAATAATGGGTAGTTCCCCACTGGGAATCCTTGGTCCAGTGAATGTCAATGGCTTTGCCACGGGTAATGTACTTGCCCTGGCCGCCGGACATGGTGTCCACATTCAGATATCCATTCTCATCATATGGCTGGTATGCAGAATACTGCAAAATAATATTGTCACAGGTAAGCTGCTCGCCGGTATTCTGGTCTACATGAGGCGCATCATACTGGAAACGGCTGTATTCCTTTGTGTCTGCATTGTATTCAAACCATGGATGGTTGTAGGTAAAGTTATCAAGTTTCACAATAGATGCCGGGATTCCCTGGTCCAGAGTCACCTCTGTACCCTCTGGTGCAAACTGGAAATGTCCGGTGTAGTCCTCTTTGTACTGCTGGCTGTATCCCTGGCTGTCAATTCCAGCCTGAAGATGAGCAGCATCTGTATAAGCATTGTGAGGTGCCACACGGTCTGTACTTCTGTAATATGCATTTCCAAGAGTCAGACCATTAAGATTGTCGATCAGGTGCTGATCCAGATACTGAAGTGCGTATACAGCCTGTCCATAATGGGCATAAATGGCATCGTACTCATTTGCATAAAACAGGTAATAGTCACGGCAGCTTCTGACAGAACCGATTCTCGGAATATTGTCATAATCCTCAATCAGTGCCATAAGACGGGTAATGCTGCCCTCTACCGGTGCCTCATAGATCACTCCTGCATTGGCAGTACCACTCTGAGGGGCACCATTGACATCATTGCCAAGCATAACCGCAATAGGACGTCTCCTTCCAATACTCTCCGGCACATCCTCACCTGTAAGGTAACTCTTTACCATAGCTGTGCCGTCCGAAGTGGTGGCTTCCATATCCACTCCACCCTCTTCTGCCTGTACTGCTACTGTTGATCCTGCAAGTGTGCAGGAAAGCAACACTCCTGTGAGAAGCTTAAATATCTTTTTTTTCATGTCGTTCTCCTTCTTTGTGATATATTTAACCTTGTAACTGTAAAAGCAGCTATAGGGTTAGGAACACTATCTGGTAATGCCAAGCTCATCCAATGCTTTCGCCTGTCTGGCCTCCATATCTGCGGCTTCTTCGGGAGTCATATGGTCATATCCCAGAAGATGAAGCATACTATGGGCTACTAAGAAACAGAATTCTCTTTTCACACTGTGTCCGTATTCCTCTGCCTGGGCTGCGGCACGCTCTGCTGAAATCATGATATCTCCCAGAAGCAGCTCTCCTGTATCCAGGTCAAAGCAGGACTCATCTTCCTCTGCTACGGAATAATCTGCCGGTGTCTCAAAAGGCAGCATAGGAAAAGAAAGCACATCTGTCGCAGACTCAATCCCTCTGAATTCTGTATTGACACGCTTGATTTCTTCATTATCTGTAAGGACAAGATTGACCTGCGCATCCCATGGACATGCTTCCATATCCAGTACCTTCTCTGCCACCAGCTTTGCAAGAGCAGAACAGTCAAGTCCAAGGTCAAAATCTGTTTCACATTCATACTGTATTGTTACCAAAACTAATTCCTCCTGAGGAAAAATTTATATCTTTTATGTCTGTTTTATTTTATCTCTTTACAAAAGTTTCGTCAATATTATACCGGATATTTATCAATTTTCTGTAAACTTCAGTTATCCAACCACACCAGTCTTTTTCATCTGTTCTCTCTTCGCTCCCGGCGAACAACTCGTTTCTGAGTCTTTTCATTGGCTTTTGCCTCTTCCTTTTCAAAGGCCTTTACAATATCCTTTACAATCTTGCAGCGGACAACGTCACGGTTTGTCAGGGAGATTGTGGCAATGTCGTCAACATTTTTCAAAATGGAAGCACATTTTTGAAGACCGGAATCCGCTTCCTTGGAAAGGTCGATCTGGGTTACATCTCCGGTCAGGATCATTTTGGAACCCACTCCAATACGGGTAAGTGCCATTTTCAAAATCGGAAGTGTGGCATTCTGACTCTCATCAATGATGATCATACTGTTATTCAGGGTACGTCCACGCATATAGGCAAGGGGCGCCACCTCAATGATTCCACGTTCCCGAAGCTTGGCCGCCTGATCCGGGCCAAATACATCATTTAATGCATCGTACAAAGGCTTCAGATAAGGATCTACCTTTTCCTGAAGGTCTCCTGGAAGAAAACCAAGCTTTTCTCCGGCTTCAATTGCCGGACGACTGAGGATGATACGCTCAATCTCATCGTTGCGGTACAATTCTGCCGCATATGCCACTGCCAGGTAGGTCTTACCGGTTCCGGCAGGTCCGATGCAGATGGTAACGGTGTTATTTTTCAGGGCATTGATATAATTTTTCTGGCCAATGGTCTTGGTACGGATGGGGATGTTCTTATAATTCAGGGTAACCGCATCTCCCAGAACCTTTCTGGTGCTGTCTGCGATATCCTCTTCCTGGGAATCCTCCTCATCTGCTTCATCCAGAAAACGGTGGATCATGTCCACAGAAAGCTGCTGCTGTTTATTCAGTGCCTCCTGCATGGCACGGATAATATTTGCAGCTGCGCTGATCTTTCCGTCATTGGTGCCGCTGATGGTGATGCAGGAATTTCTCTGGGTAATGGACACAGCAAGGCGTTTCTCGATCACCTTGATCAGATTATCATTAATTCCGAAAAGCTCCTGCAAAATGTCAAGTGAGTCAATCTCTATGCTGGTTGATTTCAAAAGCTGCTCCTCCTCTATACATCCTGTTCTTTTTCTTTCTTTTCCCGCATCTGGCGCACTGCCTCTTTTATAGCAGCCTCCTCTTCCTCACGGGCGATCTTTTTTGCCAGGGAAACGGTACTTACAAAATTGGTGATCAGGATCACAGCAAGAGGAACCAGGATCACCGGAATAAAAATCAGTGGATTGGACACCAGCCTGGAAATCTTTCCAAGGATAACCGATGACCAGGTCACTTTCCCGATCAGGTACTGGGAATCCACATTATATGCGTCTACTACATTATTTCCATCGCCCTTTGTGGTATAAACATAATGATCTGATTCTTTTTCGATGGAAACCACACGGTGGGTGTTTACCGCACCGTCAAGAGCCGGATCTGATGAATAAAAGGAAATCACATCTCCTTCTTGAATCTGTGCCGGATCTGTTTCTTTTACAAGGATCATTGTGTCCACATCATAAGTAGGTGCCATACTGCCTGTTGTTATCCGAAGCAGAGTAAAACCGCCTATACTCGGCGGCTTTCCCGGCTTGGTAAAAAGTACCATGATCAATATGACAACTGCTGCGGCAATGATCACCACAGAAATAAAATTCACAATGGAACATAGGATTTTTTTTACCATCTGTTATCAGTCATCCTCTTTCGTATTGGTATTCTTACGTTCCCGTCTGTCCTGTAGGGCATTTACGATATAATGGGATAAAGTATTTGCCTGGGCTTTTGCAAGGGCTTTTTCTTTTTCCCTGCGAAGGGTCTCCAGCTGTTTCTGCAGTTCTTCCATGGACTGGGCAGACTGCTTCTTGATACGCTCCACATCTTTGGCTGCTTTTTTCTGGGCGGCATCTACTTTGCTCTTAATTTCCTGCTGTGCAGCTTTTTCTTTTTCTGCTGCTTGTCTGCGGGCATCCTCGGTATCTTTTCTTGCCTTTTTTCTGGCAAGGGTAATTTCTTTGTCTGCCTTTTCACGGGCTGCGGCCACTTCTGCAGATGCAGTATCTTTTGCAGCTTTTTCAGACTCCACTGCCTTATCCCGCTCTGCAAGGGCAGTTTCTGCCTGGGCAATAGCTGCAGTTCTTTCTTTTTCAGCCTTTTCAAGCGCTTCCTCTGCATTAATACGAGCATCTTCCAGCTGAATCTCCAGAGTGGTTTTCTGGGCTTCAATCTGGGATTTCTGCTCTTCCAGTTCTTCCAGCTGCTGGCTTAAAGAGGTAAGCTGCCACTGAAGATCTGACAGGGAATCCTCCAGCTGGGATACAGAATTTTCCAGTTCTTCTCTTTTTGCAGTCTCCTCTGCAAGCTTCGCCTCTGCGTCCAGCTGTGCCTGGGTCACTTCTTCTATAATTACCTTGCGGACTTCCACATCCGGGATGTTGTAATCGTCCACAATCTGCTCTTCGATTTTCTTAATAAATTTAGGCTTAACAGGATCTCTGTGCTTAGTCTCGATTTCTGTCATCTGACGGGGATCGGATTCCAGCAGACTCTTAAACACGGTATAATTGGTGATCAGGTTGGTATACATCTGTAACAGATACTCTTCATCGAACTCCAGAGCGGAATCCTGTTCCTCGATGGTATAGCCCACTTCATCATAGCTTTCAATAAACTGCCACAGCTTATAACAGGCACGGTAATCCGGATCCTTCATCATAAGGTTGGTACGCTGGATGGGGCTGTATACTCTGGCACATCCGTTCATCAGATCACAGAAAGAACTGTTACGAAGAGTCCTGGACATTCTGCGCACACGATCAATTCGTTTGAAGACATCCATATTGTCGCTGTCATTCTCTACAAAACTCTGGCGGTTCTTGATGGTCATCTCGACCTTATAGGAAATCTCCTCATAAGCATCATCAATCTTGCTCTCCATACTCATGACATTACAGGTTTCATCTCCTGTGGACCAGAAGATTACATCTGTACGTTTATCTACAAAGGCGAAGAGCCGCTGAATCAGATGATAGACAAAACGGTTCTCATACAGGTCATAGCTTTCCTCTGTGGAAACATTCAGGATATGGGTGGGCCGAATCTCTCCAGCTGCATTTGTAGTGATAAATTGGGTATTCTGGCTTAAGTGACGTACACTGTCTGCTGTGATCTTCCTTGCCAGAGCCACTGGAACCACTTCCTCAGCGGTGGTGATAAAACGTCTGGGTTTATCTACGATATTAAAGATCGCATCGATTCCCTCTTCCACAACTGTGAGCCAGCTTTCGTCCACAACCTTGTGAAGGATCCGGTTTTTCTGCTGCAGAGTATTATTTCCGGCCTGGACCATTTCAAACAGATATTGAAAATACCGGTCCTCTTCCAGTGTCTCCCCTACCTGTTCCGTATATTTCGCATACAGCTCATTGATTGTATCTGCCATCTTGCTTCTCCTCGTCTATTTCCATAACTCTTCCAGAGCTTTTCCCTGATACTCCCTGCAAGCTGCACACACTTTCTCCCGGAATTATTCCCGGGCTGGCTGTGGCAGCCTCTGCAGTCCCCGTTTTTAATACAGGTTCTGGATTCTTCTTAAGTAGGACTTACTGTCCTGCATTCCCTCTTTACCAAAGGTCTTGTCGATATAGTTGATCAGCCCTGTGATCTCATCTCTTACAAAGGTCACATTCATACTCTCGAATTTCTTTAATACTTTTCGGGCTACAATGTAATCCATACCATCCAGTTCTGTGCCGCCGCAGGCAACATAGACCGGGATAAAGTCATACATCTGCTTCATAATACGGTTACCAAAGGACAGCTTAAATCTGGTAACCAGATAGCTGTCAAGCTTCTCCATTTTATCCATAAGATCCTCGCTGATAGGATGCTCCACCTTTGCCTTCTGGAAAAGATATTCCAGATGCTCAGCCGTAACCTCGCAGGGCGGCTGAGGCTCACATTCAAAGGCATCTGCTCTCTCATTCAGCTCAATAGGCATTGCACGGTCATATACCTTGTCGGTAATGGTAAAGGTAGAATCGTCGTTATTTGCAGTTCCCACAAACCAGATCCTGTCAGAAACCTGAATCTTACCTGCATCCATGTTCTGAGGATCTCCTTCCCAAGCAGTAGGAACAAGATCCAGCACCCACTCATCCTTGCTTGGCATTTCCAGAACGGAAAGCATCTCTGCAAAGTAATACTCAATACGGGCAAGGTTCATCTCATCCAGCACGATCACAGTCGGCTCCTGGCGGTAACCTGCCTCATAAAGGGCTCGCAGGAACTCTGTCTCATTAAACCGCTTGGAAAACTCATTAAAATATCCAAGAAGCTCTGTACGGTCACGGAAAGAAGGCTGTACAGATACGATCGTCGCCGGATTGTACAGATAACGGCTGAAGGAATACGGAAGACTGGTCTTACCAGTACCGGAAATACCCTCCAGGATCAAAAGCTTGCTGGCTGCCATACCTGCCACAAATCTGCGGACGATCTCAGGGGTATAGTAAAGGTCCATCTGGCTTGCAGCAAACAGACGGTATCCTTCTGTAAACTGCTCCAGTGTGATGTCATTGTCAAAATCAGGCAGCTGATAATCTGCATACTTCTCGTCCACCAGTGTAAGCTTCGGGAAACGATGCTCGATATTCAGCTTCGCCTCGGAAATCACTGCATTTATCACAGGCGCCCCTGACACAGAAGCTGCAGATGGTGCCCCAGCTATGACAGAACCTCCAGCTACAGTAGTACCCGCCACTGTGGCTGCTGTCTGGGCTGCGGCCTGGGAAGCTGCCTGGGAAGCCGCCCCCTGTATGCCCTGCCCGGTCACATTACCCACAGTAGGAAGCACGTCATCAGTGAGCGCAGAAGCTCCCATATATGGGATGCGCTTGGTGCCGCCCATTGCATTTACCTTCAGGGCAAGAATACTGTTCTTCTCTTCCATCAGAGAAAGAACCTGCTTGTTCAGACGTCCGATTTCTTTATACAATGCCGCATTGTCTGTCTTATCTGCCTTCAGCTGATGGCGAATAATGGCACGGCGGATCAGCAATACCACGATCAGTATCGGGATTGCAAACAAAATAAGCATCAAAAGCACAGAAAGGATCTTCGCAGGAAGGATCAGGGTAGGAAAATAGGTTCTGAAAATCAGGAAATACTCTGCCCATCCGGTAATAAAAAGCTTCACAAAAGCCACAAACCAGGTCACGATGTTGTACACCACCTGTGACAGAAGCTCATAGGCAAACTTAAGAAATTCACTCACAGTATTTACTCCTCCCCGTCAGAGTCACTCTTCTTTGCTCTGGCAAGTTCCTCCTGGGCCTGGGCACGGATTGCTTCTGCTTCCTCTCGTATACGCTTTGCTTCTTCAAGGGCAGCCTTTGCTTCACTATTAGCCTGCTGCGCCTGTTCCTTTTGTTTATCATCAGCTTCTTTGGATGCCAGTCTTCTTGCTTCGTCCTCCTTGGCTGCTTCCACTGCCAGGGCTCGCTTCAGGTTGATACTGATCATGATCAGATGATAGATCTGATATATAAAGAACAGAAGCATTGGAAGAACGATCACTACCAGAAAGCCAAGACTGCTGGAAAGAAAATCCATTACACGGCCTACTCCCGGAAGCTTTCCAACATATTTACCAACAATATCTCCATCTGAGATCACATGCTGGTCAGCAATTCCGTTATTATTATCACCGATGGTGGTATAGCTTCTTACATCCCCAACAGACTCGATACTTTTAATACGGTGGGTATTAAGCGCATATTCATTGTCAATAATGGTATGGAAGGTAATGATATCGCCTTCTTTCAAGGCAGAGGGATCACAGGTATGTATAAAAATCAGATCCCCGGAATCAAAAGTAGGTGACATAGAGTCGGACTGTACGGCCAGAGGCGTATAGCCAAGAATATTGGCCACATTCTGATTATCTCTGGAGGCCATAGTGGTAAAGGCATAAAGTGCAGCCACCAGAATGATGACCCACAAAAGGACACTGATCACAACAGTACCTATACGTTTTAATACTTTCATTTGTTTTCTCCCTCTTAACAAAAATCTATGCAGAATCAAAAACCAGCTTTCAAAGTGAAAAAAAGGCTTTTGAACCCTGACACCATATAAAGCTATTTTATTACGAAGTAAAGGCCAGGTCAATACTAATTACTGCCCGGAAAAACTCCTTCCATTTTCATCTGTACCAGTAAAGCGAAGCCGGATCTCATAGTCTGAAGACCTCAATTCATCTGTACACACCGGATCTGTACCCTCCAGCCAGATGTGGACCAGAACTGGCTTGTCCACACCCTGCTTCAGATCAAACATGGCATTATCATCGGACGTTGTCATGGCCTCTGCAGATGGGAGTCCGAAAACAGAGGCCCCCGAACTGCTGTCACTTGTATTTCCCATGCCCGGATCATATACCCAGGTCTTGCCATCTGCAGTAAAAGAAATCCTCATGGCCTCCGGAAGCGCCGCATTTTGGGAAGAGATCAGGGTTCCATCCAGTGTACCATCACTACTGTTTGCGCTGGTAAGATGAACGGTCATATCTTTCTCCGCCATAAAATGCAGGGTAAATTCCAGATAAGCTCCCTTGGTTGCATCTACGGTACTTCCATTTTCATAGGTAAATACACTGTAATCTGATGTGGTCACCGGATCCAGAGGTGTTTCCTGCATGGAAAAACCCTTTTCCTGCTGTATCCTTTGTGCGATAGACTCAAATGACAGGGTTTTCACATACTGATCAATCGTGCTATGAGCATCCAGATCCATTCTCAGATCCACATCTGTGATAATATCCAGACTCATGGAACGGACCCTGGTATTATCTGCAATGGAAAACCATGCCACAGTAGCTGCGGTAACTGCTACCAGTGCCAGAAGTACCAGAAGCACAGATGTAAGAAGACGTTTTCTCATGGTCTTATCTTTTTTTCTCATCAGCTGCCCTCCTTCTGGCTAACGGCGCCGTAAAAGGCCAGGTGAAGATTTGCATTGTCAAAGCTCACAGAATCGGAACAATCCGGATCGCAGCCTTCCAGATAAAAATAGACATCCAAAGTATAGATCTTATTCAGTTCCATAATATAAAGTGCCTTGCCTGGAAAAGTGATCCTGTCTGAACTAAAAGTGACGGTATAGTCTGTTACCGGGACACTGGGATCCGCTGCGGCCTGGACACTGCCTCCCTGATATCGAAGCACTTGATTTTTTCCAAGGTTGCGGCCATTAATAACAGTATTGTAGACCTGCTGGCTGGACGAGCTTTCGTTTTCGCTAAGCCGCAGGATCACAGGAGACGAGGTATTTCCGTCAAATACCAGTCCCAGTCTGCCAGCATTTAACAAAGTTCCACTGGATGCCTGTCCCAAAAGGCCGTCACTCTGATCAAGATACAGATTCAGCTGTGTACCGTCTGCCCACCCGGAACCTGCTGCACGAAGATACACTCTTCCGTGATAGTAATACTGCTCATTCTCCACTTTCTGAAAATGAACTGCCTTGTCTGAAACTGTAGCAGGACAATATACAAAATTTTGCAGATCTGCAGTGGAAACAGGCATCAGATAAGTAGCCTGTGTCCCATTGACCTGTGTAATCCCCACTGTCTGGCCACTTTGAAAGCTGCTTCCACCCCGACTGCTCAGCTGCAGTTCCAGAGTCTCCTCTCCTGTCCTGGCAGATGCAGTACTTGTGGATACTGCACGGTTGGAAGTAAACCAGGCATAGGTAGCTGCCCCCAATGCCAATATTGCAAATATGGTCGTCACACCCAGGAACCAGATCCTGAAGACGTGTTTCATCCTCTTTCTCCTTTCCTATTTTTTATCTGCTGTGTTTGTGTCCACACCGGCAAAAGCCAGCTGGATTTCAGAATTTTTATTCTGTACCGGATTGGTACACTGTTCATCACAGCCCTCCAGGTACAGCCAGTATTCAACAGAAGCTACTTCATCCTTCTCCAGAGAAACAAGCAGCTGTTTTCCCGCATTATATTCATTTTCGCTGCTTCCTGCCTGTGCCATATAATCCGAAATATTTCCGGCAGGATCATCGATATAGGTGGGTTCTCCAGCTGAAGAAACAGAAGAAACAACCGCAGAATTTCTGGCTATGGTCCTTTTAGACTGTGCGTTTCCGGTAGAACCCATGTCATCCAATTTAAAAATCATCTTCCGAGAACCCTTAGATGAGGTGATCTTAAGCCCCAGTCTCATAGCTGCCAATGCCTGAGGATCACTTCCAAGCCTTAATTTTTCCTTGTCAAAATATACGTTACAGGGAGCATTCTGGCACTGCAGATACACAGTACCGTGAAATGCACTTTGATTTACTTTACTGTCTGCGTTTGTATAAAGAACTGTAATCCCATCTTTATTTTGGGCGGTTCCCTGATAAAAGCGTTCCAGATCAGCTGTGGAAATTGGCTTCAAAGACTGAGGATTTCCCTCCAGAACCAGATTGCAGCTTTTTTCGAAAGGACCGCCGCGGCTGGTGGAGATCAGAAGAACGGTATCTCCGGTTCCTATGGTACCTGCCATAGGTGTCACATTGGTAGAGGACAGCCCGGAAAGTGTAAACCATGCATAGGTAGAGCCAGTCAGCGCTACCAGAAGCAACAGAATCCAAAATATAGAGAACTGAAAGGATCTTTTCAGTTTTTTAACCTCTTTGTTTGCATCTTCATTCACGGGAATCACCTCTTTCTGGGATTTACACCATTTCTTTTATTCCTGACGATTTACCCCTGCAAAAGAAAGTGCCAGGTTTTTCAGGGTCTGGCTGCAAAGATTGGCAGTACAGTCTTCGTCGCATCCTTCCAGCCAGATATAGATTTCAATCTCCACGGATTGTCCTGCCTTACCATTTCCCGCACCGGAAAGGGTACACAGCTTCAGGGAATTGTTTTTCAAAGTTACAACTCCGGTGTCTTTATTATAATTGCAATATGCGTTCTGGTCATATGGGGTAAAAGGGACGGTGGTTCCATCGGTCCTGGAGCTGTCCAGCACATAACCCTCCTGGCCTGTGGCAGTATTGTATTCTGCTTCCGGATTCTTCTTGCTGCTGATTGCAAAAATATACTCTCCATCTGCAGCCTGATTTCTTCCTGCCTGATGCACTACAAGACCTACGCGGATAGCAGAGGAAATGGGGTTGTTCTCATCACTGTCCTCAAATCCGATATCTGACAGATAAATATCAGTGGAATCTCCATTGGTGCGAAGAAACAGGCTGGTATGGTAATAATCGCTCTGCTCACCCGTCCCGAAAATGCTTGCCATCATACCGGTTCTGGTGTCACCGCCGGTAAAACCTGTGACCTTCTGGAATCCGCCGCTGATCCGGTTGGTAGATACCGGGACCAGCCGCCCCAAAAAGCTGTCCAGCACTGCAGCCGAGCCATAGGTTCCGTTATAAGAATTGCTGATCTGCAGATTCACACCGGCTCCTGCTGCCATCCGCACATTAGTGGTATGCCGGCTGGTATTGTAAACATACCAGGCATAGGTGGCCGAAACCACTGCCACAAAAGTGATCAGAAGTGCCACCATGGTAACGCTGAGCCTGCGGCGCAGTTGCGTGGAATCTGAAATTGTATTCTGGGTTTGATTTACTATTCGGTTACTCATGAATTCGCCTTTTGTTTAAACTAACTAATTTTTGTACATATAAAATCAATTATAGCAGTTTCGAATTTTAATTTCAATAAATCAGTGAAATAAAATATACGTAGGTGTCCACAAAGAACATCTACGTATATTGAATGATTCTTATATGCGTTGATTCGGAATCTTAACCCCCGTCTCCTGTGATCTACTTCAGTATGATCAAAAACTGATATGTAGTCCCCTGCTGAAGATTCAAAACATCTTCTGTACAGAAAACATTTCCATCGTCTGCAGCATAATAGATGTTCTTCAGCAGCTTGTTACTGTTTAATGCATAACGACCGGTAATGTCCGGCGTGGACTGAACAACAAGCCATTTCTTTTTTCCCTCCAGCATGAGGGTGGTCATCTCCTCCGGCTTTATCTCACTTGGTGAACTCTTACCCAACACAATACTCTGTGTGTCCTCATACCTGTTTCCAGTTGCAGCTTCCTCAACAGTAACATGGTAAGTTCTGTTAACTGTTTTCTCTGTGTCCCTTACGTCTTCATATTCAACAGATAAAATATATCGTTCGTCTTCCTTATCGAATTGTTTTTCTGTCCCATCCATATACGTAAGTGTCACAGAATATGTTTCCAGATCATTTAAATAGTCTGCAAACACTGCCGGAATTGTCTCCAGATCCTGATCCAGATTCAGTCTCACAGCCTTCAGTGCGGACTCCGGCGTTTTTTCTTCTGTCTCTGATGAAGAAGGGCTTTCTGACTCTTTTTCACCTTCTGGCTCTGTTATGGTTTCATCCGGTTCCGAAGGCTCTGTCTCCTGCGGCAGTGCAAACTCTGACAGATAACCAAGCTCCGTATAGTTCTCTGCATGAGAAATCACAAGAATATAATCCGAGTTTTCTTTTAAGTTTACGGACAGTATTCTGCCCTCTTCCTGGAAGTCTATTTCATCTTGAATTTTCTCTTCATCTATTATCTCATTTTTTTCCGAGTCAAAATAATGCAATTCTACATCTGACTCTTTTAATGCCTGGTTGAAAACAATGGTGCATACCATCCGGGAAGCACTTTTCATATGAAGAAGATAGAGATCATCGTAAGACTTCAAAAGAGCAGTCTCTTTTTGTTCCTGAATTGGCAGTAGTGCCGAAACCGGCACACTCACACTTCTGTTTGAGAAAACAATTTCAGCCTGTTCCTCCACTGGTGTATCCATGGAATCAGAACCTTCAGAAATCCATTGCCCACCTGCCGTGTCTGGTATGTCTGTCGTGTCTCCTGATAGATTTCCTTCAGTATTTCCTTCTGTATCTTCTCTCTTTTCTGAAGTATTCTGATTTTCCGAATCCTGCGGCAAACTTACTTCAGCATTCAAGTCCCCTTCAGACTGAAACTCTGTATTATCTGTCGCTGCTTCAGCAGCTTCTTCTGCTTCCTGTATTTCTGCTGCCAACGCAATCACTTGTGTGTCAGCTCCCATACCGACCATTTCAAAGCAGGCTGCTAACAAAACGGCTCCAGCCCGAAGGAAAAACTTTCTTTTCATGTGTAACCATCTCCTAAATATGCTCATGAGCATACGTATCCATAAAGTGTTTCTATCTTACCATAAACAATCGTACTTATCAACCAGACTTCTGAAAATAGCATTTTTTCACTTTTTATCAAAGTCTCTCGTAGAAATAACACCATTATAAAATTTTGCATTGGTGTAGATCAGGTAATCTGATACATCCTCCACTAAAGCTGTCCTGGACCTGTTTGCAAGATGGGCTGTCAATATCACCTTGTAATTGGCATATTGAGCCAGATTACCTAACTTTTCAAGTTCTTTATCTGACTTGACAAAATAAGAGAAATCAATCTTAAGGGGTTCCGTGGCAAGATTTTGTACCTGACCAGGCGTCAATGGTATCATAAAGTCATACTTTTGGGCAGGGTTTTGTGTGCTTCCATTATTTACGCTTACCGATGTGATGTAATCCGACATATTCACATCCATATATTTACCATTGTTGTCTTTCTTCTGCAATTGCAGGCTTCCTATCAGATAATAAGGATAAGATTCATCCCCTTCCTCTGTCGTGTTCAGTCCTGCTACATCCATCGCATTATAAATGCCCTGCGTCGTAATAGTAACACCACCATTAGCAGCCACCTCTTTTCCATTAATACCAAGCTGGCTTACATTTCCATCCTCTGACACGGTGTCATATGCATAATAAGTAATTCCCACAGAGTTTATGGTTTCGCGATAGAACTTTTGACTGTTTTCATTTGAACTGCTCATTAAACTTCCGTCAAGACTGTTTTCACTGTAGGCAATTGCCGCATTCACCGAAAATGAAATTCCGGATGTTGAATCATTCCCCTTTCTCATAGGGAACTGGGCATCCATCTCTCCTGCATAGTTTAATCTCAGCT
>CAKRRX010000004.1 GCA_934394595.1 uncultured Blautia sp.
CTCTCCTGAAATATAATTTCGGGCCGCCCTCGAAAGTCCATTCCATCAGCCGCTTCATACGAAGATCACACCATCCTCCGCTCTCTGTCAGGTCATCACTCATTCCATTCATCATGACCAAATGTCACTTCTGATTTACTACTCTTTCTCATCGGTTTAACTGATTTATACTTTAGCACAGTAATGTAAGAATGTCAAGTACAATTTCTCATTTTTCGCTGTTAAATTCTGGCAACGCAGGCTTAATTTTTGAAGCTGTGGATTGGAGCTGGAATTCTTCCACCTCTTGCAACAAATGCATCACAGGAGAAGTTATTTACCGGCATGATCGGGGCATAACCAAGAAGGCCGCCAAATTCCACAGTCTCTCCTACTCCTTTTCCGATAACCGGAATCAGGCGGACTGCTGTAGTTTTCTGATTAACCATTCCAATTGCTGCCTCATCTGCAATGATACCGGAAATGGTGGATGCCTTGGTAGCTCCTGGTACTGCGATCATATCAAGACCCACAGAGCATACACAGGTCATTGCTTCTAATTTCTCAATAGTAAGGGCACCTGCTGTCACAGCATCGATCATTCCCTGATCTTCACTGACCGGAATGAATGCACCGCTTAATCCTCCTACTGCTGTGGAAGCCATTACACCGCCTTTTTTTACCTGGTCATTTAACAGGGCAAGAGCCGCTGTGGTTCCCGGAGCTCCGGCTCTTTCAAGACCAATTTCTTCCAGGATCTCAGCCACACTGTCACCAATTGCAGGAGTTGGGGCAAGAGACAGATCCACGATACCAAATGGCACTCCCAGCATTTTGGAAGCTTCTCTGGCAACCAGCTGGCCTACACGTGTTACCTTAAATGCAGTACGTTTGATCATTTCACAGAGAGTCTCAAAATCCTCTCCTCTTACTTTCTCAAGTGCAGTCTTTACAACGCCCGGGCCACTGACACCAACATTGATAATGCTGTCCGCTTCTGTGACACCATGGAACGCACCAGCCATAAATGGATTATCATCCGGAGCATTGCAAAATACGACCAGCTTGGCACATCCTAAGGAATCCTGCTCTTTGGTAGCCTGTGCTGTTTCAAGGATGATCTCTCCCATAAGCTTCACTGCATCCATGTTGATTCCAGTCTTGGTAGAGCCTACATTTACAGAGCTGCACACACGCTCTGTGCTTGCAAGTGCCTGGGGAATGGAGCGGATCAGAAGCTCCTCTGCCGGTGTCATTCCTTTGCTCACAAGAGCTGTATATCCACCAATAAAGTTTACTCCCACTTTTTTCGCCGCTTTATCAAGAGTTTTTGCAATAGTCACAAAATCCTCGATAGTCTTACATGCTGCTCCGCCTAATAAACCGATAGGTGTCACGGAAATTCTCTTATTTACAATAGGAATCCCATACTGTGCAGAAATCCTTTCGCCGGTTTCCACCAGATGCTCTGCATAGCTGGTAATTTTATTATAGATTTTCTCATTTAATTTATCAAGATCACTGTCAATGCAGTCCAGCAGGCTGATTCCCAGGGTAATGGTACGCACATCCAGGTTTTCCTGCTCGATCATTTTATTGGTCTCATTTACTTCAAACATATTAATCATGGCGTATATGTTCCTTTCTCGGATAATCAATCTTCTATGATCCTGCCCGTCACATCTCCCACTCAGATCTGATTTTCCAGGAGCTGTGACCTGGGGGCTTTCCCTCAGATGCGGTGCATTACATTAAAAATATCCTCATGCTGACAATGGATCACTACGCCGATCTCATCCCCAAGAGCAGCCAGTTCCTTTGAAAGAGTTGCAATTTCCTTTTCTGAAGCGCTTGTGTCTGTCACCATCATCATACTAAAATAACCCTGAACAATAGTCTGGGTGATGTCCAGAATATTTACCTGATTCTGGGCAAGATAGGTACATACCTTTGCAATAATACCAACGGCGTCGTTTCCTACTACTGTGATGATTGTTTTTTTCATGATACCCTCCTGTGTTCGGGCTTTTTGCCCATATTTATCTTTCCGTGAAAATTTTGCCTATTTTTTTATATGCACACCAACAGAAATCTTTCCACGGCTTGTATATAAAAACCGGACATATTTTACAAAAATAGTCTGCCATTCTATTTTCTACAGCATAACCACATCTGAAATACTGTCCCGCTTCGCAACCTGTATCTGAAAATCCTTTGATTTATATGGATTATCTCCAAGGGTCACCTCTGAGCACACCGTTTCATATGCCAGAGCCTCATAATTATTTTCCTTACTTAAATGCCCCAGAAATACTGCTTTTAAATCATCGTGTAAAAGTCTGCAAAGAAGCCTGCCCGCATTTTCATTTGACAAATGCCCCCTGTCTCCCAATATACGCTGTTTCAGGTAATAGGGGTAACTTCCCACCTGAAGCATTCGGATATCGTGATTTGCCTCAAGCAAAAGAGCGTCCAGATTCTGTAAATTATCTACTATGTATTCGTTATATTTCCCCAGGTCTGTAGCTATTCCAACAGATTTATCCTGCCATTCCAACCGATATCCCACAGGCTGTGCAGCATCATGGGGAATGGAAAAAGGATGAATGGTCAGATCTTTTATATGAAAATCCTCATCTTCCACAATTTCATGAAAGGTATCTTCCGGAAGCTTCTGCATATTTTTCATTCTGCTGATAGCATCTGCTGTGCCGCCTGTAGTATATACCGGAATATGATATCTTCTGGCCATCACACCCAGTCCACTGATATGATCAGAATGCTCATGGGTGACCAGAATAGCGTCAATATCCTTTCCTGTAAGCTCCAGCTGGTTCAAGCCCTGTTCAATCCGCTTTCCGCTGATTCCTGCATCTACCAGAACATGTGTCTCCTCTGAGCCCACATAAATACAGTTTCCGCTGCTGCCGCTGGCAATGCTACAAAGTCTCATTTTTTTCTACTCCTTCTTGGATCTGGTTCCATGTTTTTTCCAGATCTCCATTATTCTCTATGGTACGGTCTGTATGAGTACGGAAATACTCTTCTGTAGCCTGATTTTCCATGATTCCCAAGGATTTTTCCCTTGTATATCCACGGCTTTCCATCAGTCTTCTGATTCGGATCTCCCGATCTGTGTAGATATACCATACTTCATCACAGAATTCTTCATAATGCTCTTCCAGAAAAAGAGCAGCCTCCACAACACAGAGTTTTCTTTCATTTTCTTTCTGTTCTTCCAGACATCTCAGAATGTAACGCTTTACAGCTGGATGAATGATCTCATTTAGCTTCTGCAGCATATCTGGCTGTCCAAATACTACATCCGAAACCTTCTTCCGGTCAATAGTTTTATCGTTTTTTATCACGTCTTTACCAAACAGTCGGATCACAGGCTCATAGCATTCCATTCCCGGTTTCATCACAAGATGTCCCACTTCATCTGCCTGAATGACAAAGGCATCATACCGTTCCCGTAAAAAGGCCAGCACCGTACTCTTTCCGGCACCTACGCCTCCTGTAATTCCTATAATTTTCATTTGTGATCTCATTTCGCCTCATACCAGTTGTTTCCCTGGTGCATGTCCACCTCCAGTTCTACTGCCAGATGGGCAGCCCCCTTCATCTCTTCCTCCAGAATTCTGGAAACCTGTGGAATTTCTTCTTTCCATGTTTCAATAAGAAGCTCATCATGGACCTGCAGCACCAGCCTGGATCTCAGTTTTTCATCCAGCAGGCGTTTATATACCCTGTTCATAGCAATCTTGATAATATCTGCTGCAGTTCCCTGGATAGGAGAGTTCATAGCAACACGCTCCCCAAAGGATCTCTGCATGAAATTGCTGGATTTTAGCTCCGGCACCGGTCTTCTCCTTCCAAACATGGTGGTCACATACCCTTTTTCTTTTCCCTGCTCTACCAATCCATCCAAAAAGCCCTTAATTCCCGGATAAGTTTCAAAATATTTTTGAATATAAGCAGCCGCTTCTTTTCGGGTAATACTCAAATCCTGGCTCAATCCAAAAGAGCTGATTCCATAAACGATACCAAAGTTTACTGCTTTCGCATTTCTTCTTTGCAAAGGAGTAACTTCTTCGAGAGGTACATGGAATACCTGAGAAGCAGTAAGACGGTGAATATCCTCTACCTCCCGGTAAGCCTGGATCAGTTTTTCGTCTCCTGACATATGAGCTAGAACACGAAGCTCAATCTGGGAATAGTCTGCATCCAGAAATACAAAACCATCTTCCGGTACAAATACCTTGCGTATCAGTCTTCCCAGTTCCATACGGACAGGAATGTTCTGAAGATTTGGCTCTGTACTGCTGATTCTTCCTGTAGCTGTAATAGTCTGGTTAAATGTAGAGTGAATCCTTCCATCCTTTTCAATCACAGCTCCAAGGCCGTCTGCATAGGTGGATTTCAGCTTTGTCAGCTGGCGGTATTCCAGAATGTCCTTTACAAATGGATATTCCGGTGCCAGTTTATCCAGCACATCTGCAGAAGTCGAATATCCGGTCTTGGTTTTCTTTCCTCCGGGGATTTCCATTTTTTCAAAAAGAATCACACCAAGCTGTTTTGGGGAATTAATATTGAATTTTTCTCCTGCCTGCTGCCAGATCAGCTGTTCCAGTTCCTGTATGCGCACAGTCAGCTTATCTCCATATTTTTTCAGTTCTTCCCCTTTTACTTCGATTCCACATTTTTCCATGGAATCCAGGGTAAATACAAGAGGAAGTTCAATCTCCCCATAAACCTTTTGCATTCCCTTTTCATCTAATTTTTCTTCCAGGGGACTTCTGGTCATCCATGCTGTATAGGCCATATAGCAGGCCAGCTGTTCCAGTTGCGGCAAATCCTCTTCCCACGCTTTTTTTAGAGACATTTTCCCCAGAAGTTCTTCTTTTGATGGAAGAACCTTTCCATCCAGATATTCCTTGGCAAGTTCTTCATAGGTGTAGCTGCTTTTCAGAGGATTCAAAAGATAAGCTGCAATCCCACAGTCAAATACTTTCGCCTGATAGTCAAGGTCTGCATGCTTCAGCATAGCCTTTAAATCTATGGCACAGACAGTAGTTTTCTCTCCCAGTATACCGATTTTGTCAGCCACATAGGCTGGCGTGATCATTCCCTGTATCGGAATACAATATATTTCCTCTTCCCCTAATGCAAGCCCCACACTGTACACACTCTCTTTATCGCCGAGGACTGCAATGCCAGCAGCCTCTGCCAGTCCTGCTTTTTCAAAAAGAGCCTCACATCCATCGAAATCACTGCAGGTAAAAAAGTTCTGCTCCATGGTATCCACATTCACCTGTGCAGGATCAAACTTCGTAAGAAAACTCTTAAACTCCAGCTTACGACAAAGCTCATAGGCTTCCTTTGTATAAATATCTCCCAGTCTGAATTTTTCCTGATCAAACTCTATGGGACAATCTGTATGAATTGTCTCAAACTCTTTTCCCTGCTGTACTTCCTGATAATCCTCTATTCCAGCCTGCCCTCTGGCGGTTTTCTGAAGCCGGATCCCAATTTTCTCTCTGGCGAGCTGCAGAAAATCCTGGTTACCGGTAAGGATCCTCACATCCAGACCTTTTTCTTCACCTTTTAAGGCAAGTGTACCAAGAACATCTTTTTCCTCAAAGCCATTCCAGGAAACCATGGAAATTCCCATTTTCCCCATTATCTCTTCAAGAAGAGACATCTGCTCTTTCAGCTCCTCTGGCATGGGACTTGGTGTTCCCCTGCTCTGCGAAGATTTTTCAAGGCAAAACACGGATTTCTCTTTGTCAAAAACCACTGCCAGATATTCCGGATTCTCCTCCTTCAGCACCTTAAACAGAATATTTAAAAAGCCATAAACAGCTCCTGTATGCATTCCTTCAGAACTAAGCAGATCTGGAACGCTGTAAAATGCCCTGTTTAAAATGCTATGGCCATCTATCAATAAAATTTTTTCACTCATATCTGTCTCCTGTATGGCAATGATTTTTATATTTATCCTTAAATAAGTAAATTTCTTTTTCTCACAGAATCTGCAGAATATAGATCAGAAAACCACCCACTCCTGCGATCAGTGCACAGAACCCCACTGCACTTAATGCCCGACGGAACTTCTTCTTCAGGATGTAATGTTTGGATTTACGGATATCTTCCTCCAGAAGTTCCCTAAAATCCAATGTGGAGTCTTTACTCTCCTCATCCAGCTGCCGTATAGCAGCGTGAACGATAAAATACGTTTCCAACTCATCATAACAGGAAGGACAACTTTCCACATGTTCCAGAAAACTTTCCAGTTCTTCTACAGACAGATCATGCTCAATATATCGGGTTACCATACTCTCTGCAGTCTGACAATTCATGGGAACACTCCTCTCTTTTGTATTCCATATAGCCTATTATATCCGAATCCTGCGAAAAACACAAGAGACGGCATTTCAATGCTGTCTCTTGTCAAAAGTTATGATTCTCATTTTTTCTTCTGATAGTAATTATTCTTCAACCGCCGCAGGCAATCCCGAAGGAGTATTGAGGATTTTCATAAATTCTTCACCGGTAATGGTCTCATGCTCATATAGATATTTTGCAAGCTCATGCAGCTTATCAATATTGTCTTCCAGAATCTTATACGCCTTTTCGTGCTGCCTGCGCACAAGCTCTACTACTTTTTTATCCAGAAGAGTCTGGGTCTCAAAAGAGCAACTAAGACTAGCATCACCGCCCAGGTACTGGTTGCTCATGCTCTCCATGGCTACCATGTCAAATTCATCACTCATACCATAACGGGAGATCATACCCCTGGCAATCTTTGTCGCCTGCTCAATATCATTGGAAGCTCCAGTGGTAATGCTCTGGAAGATAAGTTCTTCTGCGGCACGTCCCCCTGTAAACGTGGCAATTTTATTTTCCAGTTCCACCTTAGACATCAGGAAATGCTCCTGTTCATCCACCTGCATGGTATATCCAAGGGCTCCTGACGTGCGGGGGATAATGGTAATCTTATGAACCGGTGCGGAATCACTCTGCTTTGCCGCAACCAGGGCATGTCCTACCTCATGATAGGATACAATAAGCTTCTCCTTATTGGAAAGCACACGGTTCTTTTTCTGATAACCGGCAATTACAACTTCAATGCTCTCTTCAAAATCTGCCTGTGTGGCAAATTTTCTTCCATCACGGACAGCGCGAAGAGCTGCCTCATTTACAACATTGGCAAGCTCTGCTCCTGAAGCACCTGCCGCTGCCTTTGCAATCTCATCAAACCGCACACTGTCTGCAATCTTTATCTTTTTGGCATGGACTTTCAGAATTTCCTCACGGCCTTTCAGGTCCGGAAGTTCCACAGGAATACGCCTGTCAAAACGTCCCGGACGGAGAAGAGCAGGATCAAGGGAATCCGGGCGGTTGGTAGCTGCCAGTATCACAACTCCCTTGGAGCCGTCAAATCCATCCATCTCTGTAAGCAGCTGGTTCAAAGTCTGCTCACGCTCATCATTACCGCCTGTAAAGCTTCCACTGTCACGCTTCTTACCGATAGTATCGATCTCATCAATAAATACAATACAGGGAGCCTTTTCATTGGCCTGCTTAAACAGATCACGAACCTTGGCCGCACCCATACCAACAAACATCTCCACAAATTCCGAACCGGAAATTGAGAAAAACGGTACCTCTGCCTCACCTGCAACAGCCTTTGCAAGAAGGGTCTTACCAGTACCAGGAGGACCTACAAGAAGGGCTCCTTTTGGCATGGATGCCCCGATTTCCGTATATTTGTGAGGATTATGAAGATAGTCTACAATTTCTGTCAGAAGTTCCTTAGCCTCATCCTCGCCTGCTACATCTGAAAACTTGATACCTGTGGAAGATTTTACATATACCTTTGCATTGCTCTTTCCAAAAGACATAGCGCCGCCTGGGCCGCCGCCCATAGAACTCATCATCTTCTTACTCAACCATCTTCCCAGGAAGATAAATATCACAATAGGAATCACGTATCCGATTACCAGACTTAAGAAAATAGACTGCTTCTGTGGTTCCACAGCTTCCATGCTGGTGCCTGCCTCATAAAGCCGACTGACCAGATCCGGATCATCCATCCTTACAGTCTTGCACACAATGTCCTCACCATTTTTTCGTACAACATAGTAGATATAATCGTCCTGCACTTCTGCTTTTGTCACATTTCCCCGATCCACATTACTTAAAAAGGTACTGTAGTCGGTTTTCTCCACAGAACGCTCCTGCATGGCAGGAATAGCAAAAATGTTCAGGAAAAGGATCACTGCCACTGCAATCAGAACAAAGATATACAGTGGCCGGTTCTCCGGTTTTTTATGGTCAATATTCATAGAACCTTTCCTCCGTTTTCTGTCAACTTTTTATTACTGTAGCATTTCTCGGTTTGAATATCAATATTCCGCTCTAAAATTTTATAAACTTTTCATTCTTTTCACGGTTCCTTTATTCTCATTTCACACCTTTTTCAAAGTCTCCCATTCCAAAAATTATCTGTTTTCAAAACAATTCAACTAATTTATTTATAAATCCTCTTGCACAGTACAAAATTTTATGATATTATAAATATCGTTGTAAGCGCCGGCATGTCGGAATGGCAGACGAGGCAGACTCAAAATCTGTTGTAGGCAACTACGTGTGGGTTCAAGTCCCACTGCCGGCACTTTTTCATAAAATGTAAGATATGCAGATCCCGTAAAATCCTTGATTTTACGGGGTTTTTTGTTTTACACATTTTCAGACATCATCAGAACTGCCACCGGAAAAGAGCCGGTGGCAGTTCTGAAATAGTTTTTCTATATATTTAATTACGCCCGATCTTCATCCTCAAGAATTTTCTCAAAAATAGGGAAGCAGTCAAAGGTCGCAAAATAATCTCTCGGTGTCTCTGCACGTCTGATCATCTCAAAGCTTCCATCCTCATGAAGAAGAATCTCTGCAGATTTCAGCTTACCGTTGTAATTATACCCCATAGAAAAGCCGTGGGCACCAGTATCATGGATCACCAGATAATCTCCCATATCAATCTTCGGCAGATAACGGTCAATGGCAAACTTGTCATTATTCTCACACAGGGAACCGGTAATATCATACAGATGGTCGCAGACCTGATCCTCTTTTCCAAGAACAGTGATATGATGATATGCGCCATACATAGCCGGACGCATGAGATTTACTGCACAGGAATCCACACCGATGTATTCTTTATGGGTATGTTTTTCATGGATTGCCTTTGTAACAAGACATCCATAAGGTCCCATCATAAAACGGCCAAGTTCTGTATAAATAGCCACATCTCCCATTCCTTCCGGAACCAGAACTTCCTCGTAGACCTTACGCACACCCTCTCCGATGACACGAATGTCATTTGGGGTCTGCTCCGGACGATATGGAATACCAATTCCACCGGAAAGATTGATAAATTTAATATGTGCGCCAGTGTCCTTCTGAAGCTTCACTGCAAGTTCAAACATTACCTTTGCAAGCATCGGATAATATTCATTGGTCACAGTATTGCTGGCAAGAAACGCATGGATGCCAAATTCCTTTGCTCCTTTGCTTTTCAGGATGCGGAACGCATCAAAAATCTGCTCCGTAGTCATTCCATATTTGGCATCTCCAGGATTGTCCATAATATCATTGCTGATCTTAAACACTCCGCCTGGATTGTAACGACAGCTGATCACCTCCGGGATCTTTCCAACTGCCTTTTCCACACTTTCAATATGTGTGATATCATCAAGATTGATAATACCGCCAATTTCATCGGCATACTTGAATTCCTTATCCGGAGTGTCATTGGAGGAAAACATGATATCTCCCTTCTTACAGCCGATTGCCTTGGAAAGCATCAGTTCTGTCATGGAAGAACAGTCACAGCCGCAGCCATACTCCTGCAGGATCTTGATCAAAAACGGGTTCGGTGTCGCCTTTACTGCAAAGAATTCCTTGAATCCCTTGTTCCATGCAAAGGCTTCTTTCAGTGCCTGTGCATTTTCCCGGATTCCTTTTTCATCGTAAAGATGGAAGGGAGTGGGATATTTCTCTGCAATTTCCTGAACCTTCTCAAGTGTCACAAAAGGTGTTTTTTTCATAATAGTTTCTCCTCGTTTGTAAAAAATGTATTACTTTATTTGGCTTCAATCACATGAAGCATATTGGTAACTGCACCTTCCCGTGTCATATTGGTAGCCGGGTCACCAACCGTAAATACAATCAGATCGCCTTTCTTTGCCAACCGTTTTCTGCGAACGACACTCATGGCCTGAGAAATAATATGCTCTGTGGAATCCTTCTCGTATCCCTTAAGCGGTGTCACACCCCACACCAGCTGAAGCCTGTGCAAAATGGTATCATTTGGGGTAACTGCATAAATAGGAACTTCCGGACGGAAATTGGAGATCAGTCTTGCAGTCCTTCCTCCAAAGGTAGGGGTCACAATGGCTTTCACCTTCAGATCTCTTGCAGTCTGCACAGCCGCAAGTCCCACAGCACTGGAAACACGGCTTTCACCGCACATATTTCTATCATGAGTGTATATCTCATAGTCCAGATGGGGTTCTGTAGTCTGTGCAATCTCCACCATCATCTTCAGCGCTTCCAGCGGATATTTGCCAGCTGCCGTCTCACCGGAAAGCATAATAGCGTCTGTTCCGTCATAGATAGCGTTTGCCACATCTGCAACCTCTGCTCTTGTAGGACGGGGATTGCGGATCATGGAATCCAGCATCTGTGTAGCTGTAATAACAGGAACGTAATTTTCATTACATTTCCGAATGATCATCTTCTGAATATAAGGAACCTCACTTGGCGGAATCTCCACTCCAAGGTCACCTCTGGCTACCATAATACCGTCTGCTACCTTAATGATCTCATCGATGTTCTCCACACCTTCTGCATTCTCAATTTTGGCAATAATTCCAATATCATGACCACCATTTTCATTTAATAACTGGCGAATTTCCTTGATAGCTTTTGCGTCTCGCACAAAGGAAGCTGCAATGTAATCAAATTCCTGCTGAATTCCAAAAAGAATATCTGCCTTGTCCTGCTCTGTAATTCCGGGAAGCTTGACCTTTACATAAGGCACATTGATTCCCTTACGTTCTCCCAGTTCACCGCCGTTTAAAACACGACAGACAATATCACTGTTTTTGATGTTCTCAATCTCCAGTTCAATAAGGCCGTCATCAATCAGGATTCTGCCGCCCTTTTTCACATCCTTGTAAAGATTCTCGTAAGTGATGGCAACTTTCGTCTCATCTCCCTCGATATCCCCTGTGGTAAGTGTAAACTGGCTGCCAGTCTCCAAAGTCACTTTTTTGTGATCCTTCAGAAGCTTGGTACGGATCTCAGGGCCTTTCGTATCCAGAAGCATGGCAACCGGAAGATTCAGCTCTTCTCTGAGATTCTTGATCATATCCACTCTCTCCCGATGTTCCGCATGGGAACCATGGGAAAAATTGAAACGGGCAATATCCATTCCGGCACGCATCATAGTTCTTAAAATATTTTTCTTACTGGAGGCCGGTCCCAGAGTACAGATAATTTTTGTTCTCTTCATAAGCAGTTATCCCTTTGTTTTTAATAAGTTAGATAGTTACTATCTATTTTACGTGTGTATGTGTAAAAAGATGGTCCTGGCAGTACTCATAATTTCCATTGCATCTGGAACAGAAACGAAATTCCAGATTTGGATCATCAAGCTCTGTACGCCCACAGATGGCACACTTATGCTTTGATATGCTTCCTGATCCGGATTTCATACGTCCCTGCGGCTCCATTGCCTTGCGAAATTCATTTCTTCTGTGGACTTCCTTTGGGTTGTATCGACTGAAATCCTTAGTTCCAAAGTAAAAAAGAATGAAATTCAACAGTGATGCCACAATGGGGATCACCAGATACCATCTGCCAATAGAAACATACCTTGCTGCATCATAAAAAATGATCACACCATAAAAAGCGGCCATCCATTTCATCTTCACCGGAATCACATACATCAGCAAGATCTTCATATCCGGATAGCACATAGCATACGCAAGAAATGTAGACAAACTAATATAATAAGTGGTAAAAAGACCACCGATCAGGTAATTGCCTCCCAAAATAAAATACAGCACAAAAGCACCGATCACAGTAAAAAGCATTCCTGAGAAAATGTACAGCGTATATTTAAATGTACCAATAGTCCGCTCCAAAGATGTTCCGATTGGGTAATAAAAAAACAGGATCATAAGGGCAAACCACAGGATATTGTTACTGCTGGGCGGATAAATCACCCAGGTCACAAGCCTCCAGATCTGTCCCTTCAGGATATAGGCAGGTTCCAGGCTGAGCATATCCAAAATAGATGAATTAAACATCTGCAAAACATATCCGATCACATAACAGATCACAATGTAGATCGTCAGATCCGGAATACCAAATTTTCCATATTTTCGTTCCAGCTTATCAATAAATCTCATGTTATCCTCTTTTCTCCATTATATTTTTTAAAAAAATTTCTTTTTGGATAAGATGACAGCCGCTACAATACTTACAGCCACAGACAACAGGATTATGATCCAAAAGCCCCATTTATCCGCTGAAAAGGGCATTCCTGTAAGATTCAGGTTCATTCCGTAGGCGCTGAACACGATAGTTGGAATACTCATTACAATCGTAATGACAGACAGTACCTTCATGACTACGTTCAGATTATTAGAGATAACCGATGCAAAAGTCCCCATCATACTGCTGAGAATTCCACTGTATATGCTAGCCATCTCGATTGCCTGCTTATTCTCAATAATAACATCCTCCAGAAGATCGGTGTCCTCCGGATACTGCTTGATACTCTCTACCTTCAGAAGCTTCTCCAGAACCACCTCATTTGATCTTAAGGACGTGGTAAAATATACCAGGGATTTCTCCAGTTCCAGAAGCTCCATCAATTCCTGATTTCGAGTAGACATATGAAGCTTTTCTTCCACCTGCTCACTTTTCTTGTCTATAATACGCAGATAACGCAGATACATAGTGGCATTCCGGTACAGGATCTGCAGGATAAACCGGGTCTTCATATATGTGAAAAAGTTCCGGACTCTTCCTTCCATAAACCTGGTGAGAACCTGAGTATCCTCAAGACATACTGTAATGATCATCTTCCTGGTCACAATAATGCCAAGAGGAATAGTGCCGTACCAGTCCTTCTCATTGCGTTCTTCAATCATAGGAACATCTACCAAAATCAGGGTATAATTATCTTCCACCTCAATACGGGACCGCTCTTCCTCATCCAACGGTGCCCTCAGATCATCCACTTCAATGCCAAACCTCTCCGAAATCTCGAAGATCTCTGTGGCAGTGGGATTCGTCATGGCTATCCAGCTGTCCTCCTGTGGCTCCTGGATCTGATGAATTGTCCCCTCTATCGTCTTAAAAATCCTTACCACAATCTGCTCTCCTTCCATGACTATGTTACTCAAAAAATACAGTTCTCATTATAATTTGTATGCGTTTTTTTGTCAATTCTAATAGATTCGGTTTACAAATTTTTTACACTTCGCTATAATATCAGCAAACGGACGTACTCCATCCGCTTGACACACTTACGCCTTACAAGAAAGAAAGGATCATACGCCTATGAGTCAGTCAACATTTGGAAAAAAATTCACAGTCACTACATGGGGCGAATCCCACGGAAAAGCACTGGGTGCAGTGGTAGACGGTGTCCCTGCAGGCCTTTTTCTCACAGAAGAAGACATTCAGGCTTATCTTGACCGCAGAAAGCCAGGCCAGAGCCGTTACACCACAGCCCGCAGCGAGGGGGATAAGGTCGAAATCCTCTCCGGAGTCTTTGAGGGCAAAACCACTGGCACCCCTATTTCCATGATCGTTTATAACAAGGATCAGCGCTCCCGCGACTATGGAAATATTGCCCAGACTTACCGCCCGGGTCACGCAGATTTCGGTTTTGACAGCAAATATGGTTTCCGTGATTACCGAGGAGGCGGACGTTCTTCCGGTCGCGAGACCATCGGACGTGTAGCTGCCGGTGCAATTGCAGCCAAGATTTTAAAAGAGCTTGGAATCACCTTACAGGCCTATACAAAGTCCATCGGACCAGTATGCTGCCAAAACTTCCATTCTGAGATCATCCGTGAAAATTCCTTTTATATGCCGGATATGGTAGCTGCTGAAAAAGCTGCCAAGTATCTGGAACGGTGTATGAAAGAAGAAGACAGTGCCGGTGGCGTGATCGAATGCCGAATCCATGGCGTACCTGCAGGAATCGGAGATCCTGTTTTCGGGAAGCTGGATGCTACGTTTGCTCAGGCACTGATGTCTATCGGTGCTGTAAAAGCAGTGGAAATCGGAGATGGCACTGCTGTTTCCACCCTGAAGGGTTCCACAGATAATGACGGCTTCCACATGGAAAACGGCCATATCACCAAATTATCCAACCATTCCGGCGGCATACTTGGCGGCATCAGCGATGGCGGAGAGATCGTCCTTCGAGCTCATATCAAGCCCACCCCATCGATTTCCAGGCCACAGCAGACCGTCACCAGAACCGGGGAAAATATCTCTGTTGAGATCAAAGGCAGACACGATCCTGTCATTGTCCCAAGAGCCGTGGTTGTAGTGGAATCCATGGCTGCCATCACTCTTGTAGATGCTATGTTCTCAAACATGAGTGCCCGTATGGATTACCTGAAAGATTTTTACAAAAAATAGAGTCTCCATAATTTTCCTGCAAAAAAAGAAGCTCTGTCTGTTCCTGGCACAGGCTTTAATCGTTAGATTCTTAGAAATCAAACGATCAAAGTCCGTATTCCAAAACAGACAAAGCTTTTTCTTGCATCAGTGCAGTCCCTGCAAAATGTCTTTCTACAGGATGAACCGCAATTTGCGAAACACACTCAAAAAAACAAGTCTCAGTCCATATCTTCTATATCTTCCCCATCTGGAACCGGCCAGATATTAATGCAGTTCGGAGTCTCGATCTTACGTGGTTTTCCTTTCATCATAATGATATTATGTTCATAGTCCACTTTAAAGGTGGTGATACTGTTGCTTGAGTGATTTGCCACTGCAATATGCTGATTATCCGGGAAGATTACCAGATCCTTAGGATAATCTCCGCTTACAGGAAGGACAAATTTTCTGTCCAGAAGACCTGTCTTTTCATCCACTTCATACATGGCTACTGTATTCTCTCCGGCTGTGGTACAGAACAGATGCTTTCCATCCGGTGCCAGGGCAAGGCCGGAAGCTGCATTATGGGACACACCCTTTTCTCCCTTCACTTCAGGCTTTGCAAGAGTGGAAACACTCTGAAGCAGTTCAAACTCCGGAAGCTCTCCAGCTCCATTATAGCTGTATACCTTGATCTCATTGCTCAGCTCAAACAAAAGATATGCAAAACGTCCGTCTGCACTGAAACGAATGATACGGGGGCCGCTCTCTCTGGGGCAACGCAGGATATCCACCAGTTCCAGCTTATCTGTACGCTTATTAATACGATATACCTTCACCTGATCGATTCCATTATCTACTGCACAAAGATATTTATTATCCGGAGTGGGACGTACACAGTTTACATGAGGACGGAAATTGCGCTCTGCCACGCTTCCCAATCCAGTATGGAAAACACCGTCCATAACACTGCCAAGGCTTCCATCCTTATGTGTATGCACAACAGTCACCTTACCGTCATGATATCCTGCCACATAAAGATATCTGCCATCTACATCCGTAGCCAGGAAACAACCTCGCATACCATCAATACCAACGCTGTTGATACGCTGCAGATCACCATTCTTATCTCGTTTAAATACAGCAACACCTTCATCTTCAATAGAGTAGAGATATTTACCGTTCTTAGACACTGCTGTATAAGATGCATTGCTGACTTCTACTTCACTGCGCTCTGTGAGAGTTCCCTCTTCCAGATTCACATCATACACCTGGATTCCCTTACTGGTCCCGTGAGTATAGGTACCTACGTAAGCCACATATTTTTTCCCCATTCGTCCAGTCCTCCTGTTGTATCTTTTTCAAAACTCCGGATATCATTTTCTTATCCGGCTTTCTTGATTATAGCACACCACTTGCCTGACCACAAGCGTTTCTGTCCATTTTCACGGACACATCATTCCTCATACTCATCCTCACTTCTGGAGATTTCCTCCAGAAGTGCCTGGATTTTCTCCCGTACGGCCCTGGTCTTTTTCTGGCTCATATTTCCGGCAGTAAGGCCAACCACTGTATTATCCTTCATACAGATTCCCGGGAAATAAAAATCACACAATTCCCTGTCCCCGGAAACATTCACATAAATGCCTTCTTCTTTACAGATATGATAAATTTCCTCATTCAGATCACGGTTTCCGGTAACAGCAAGCACCATGTAGGCCATGTCAAAATCTGCTCTTTTTACCGGGCGAGGCTGTATCTGTATCCTTCCCGTTTTGCCAAGCTCCCACAGATCTGCTGTCATCTTCGGTGCGATCACCGTAATATTACGGGTAAAAAGAAGGAGTGCTTTCACTCTTCTGGTAGCAATATTTCCACCACCTACCACCACGATATTTTTATCTGAAAGATCCACAAACATGGGAAAATAACGTTTATTCTTCATATATCGACTCCGGTTTACTATTTCACTGTTTTTCTTTTATTTTCGTACTTTATCATCATACTCATTCTGAGAAAAAAAGTCAATGATTTTGCCTGTGTCCACTTGTTTTGGCATCTGGTTTGTGTTACAGTTTTCAGGAATGTTTTTGGAAGCATACTTTAGGAGGTACTGATATGTTTACAGAACTGGATCACAAAAAAATAATCGAACTGGTAAAACAGACAAAAGAACTGATTTTCCGTGAAATGAATCATGAAAAAGTCACGGTAAAAGGAGCTGCAGATTATGTCACAAATGTAGATTTTGCAGTTCAGGAGTTTCTCCGTTCCGCTCTTGCACAGGAATATCCTGCAATTCCCATGGTTGCAGAGGAAAAGGAAAATCTGGGACTGGACTATAAAGGCTGTTACTGGATCCTGGACCCCATTGACGGAACCACCAATCTTATCCAGGATTACCATCTAAGTGCCGTTTCCCTTGGTTTTTATGAAAAGGGAGAAATTACCTTTGGAGTTGTATATAATCCTTTCACCGAAGAGCTTTTTTACGGTGCTAAAAATAAAGGAGCATTTTTAAACGGTATACCTATCCATGTTTCCCCAAAGCCGGAATTTAAAGATGCAGTGGTATCCTTTGGATCTTCCCCCTACGAAAAGAGCCGGGCAAAGGATCTGTTTCCGGTCTTTTATCGTATATACATGAACAGTGCAGACTTTCGGCGTACCGGCTCTGCTGCCTTGGATCTGTGCTATGTTGCCTGCGGAAGACAGGAGGCTTTTCTGGAACAGAACTTAAAGCCATGGGACTACAGTGGCGCTTCTGTGATCTTAAAAGAGGCAGGTGGCACAATCTCAGACTGGACGGATCAGCCGCTTCCCTATCTGGAAAATGCAGATATCCTGGCCTGTGTACCTCAGTTTCGAAAAATCCTTTTAGACCTAATTTCCAATTCCTGAAGCTTTACAAGATTACAGCCTGCAAAATATCTGGTTTTGCAGGCTGTATTTTTATTCTGCTGTATATTCTCTGACTCGTAGCGGTATTCCAAGCTTTTCTGCCACTTTTTTGCTCTTTTCGATATTTTCCTCTCCGATACAGTCCACCACTGTAAACTTCACATTGTCTGTATATTTTTTGCAGTCAACAGCAAATTTTTCCATGGCATCAAAAGCTTTCTCTCCATAAGCAGGACGGACCACTTCGTTGTAAGACTTCGCATCTGGCATGTTCAGACTGATGGAAACAACATCCACTGCGGAACAGACTTCCTTTGCAATGGAACGTTTGTTGATCAGGTCGCCCAAACCATTGGTATTTAAACGCAGCTTAATTCCCGGACAGGGTTCTCCATCTCGCCCAAGATGTGCCGGATATTTTCTTCGCATATACTCGCTGACCTTAAGAAGCTTGTCCAGGGCCATAGTTGGTTCTCCATAACCGCAGAATACGGCTTCTTTATATCCGGAAAAATCAAACCGGTCAATTGCTTCATAGATTTCATCCATGGTAGGCTCTTTTTCAAACCACAGATTTTTTGCCTCCCCTACAGAATCTCCATTATTCCGGATACAAAATGTACAATTGCAGGGACATTTGTTTGTCAGATTAAAATACACCTCATCATTATAACAGTAAACAATATCAGCCATAACTTACACATCCTTTCTGGCCAGCATCCAAAGATATTTTTCAAAACATACACCATCATTTCTGTCAGTTCCTTCTGACAGTGCATCCTGTATGGAATTTCCAAGGAAATTCACTGCCATTTCCACACAACTTTTCATGGAAAGCCCCTGCACCAGTCCAGCACTTAGCACGGATGCAAACAGATCCCCAGTTCCGGAATAGCTGCCGCCCCTCTTAGGTGCAAAGTACCAGGAGGCCTCCTTTTTTTCCACCACCAGATTTCCCATCAGGACAGAATTTCCTGACTTTTCTTCTATAGAAAAGCTCTCTTCTATAGAAGTTCTATCTTCTTCATACTCAATTCCCGTGATAACGGCAGCCTGTAAAGAAAACCGTTCCATAAGTGTCATCCCGATCCTCTTGATCTCCTCCAGATGACCTTTCCCGGGAAGAGACAAAAGCTTTTGATACTGCTGCTCCATCTTTTCCCCGCCATACAAAAGCAGTAATGCTTCTGTAAGGTTCGGGGTGATCACCTGGGCTCTTCCTGCCAGCTCCACCAGCCTTTCACGTAGACCTTCTGTATAAATACCATAAGCCTTTCCATTATCTCCCATCACGGGATCTACCAGAACCAGAGTTTCATTTCCACAGAACCGGTCATAAAACTGAAGGATCTGGTCTGCCTGCTTCTCTCCTGCCAGAAAGCCTGTATAAATCCCATCTGGATGAAATTCTCTTTTTTCCCACTGATCCATGATCTGACCCATGCGATCTGTATAATCATCGCAATAGTAAGAGGAATAACCAGTCTGATTGCTGAGAACCGCAGTTGGCAGAGGTACCGCCTGAACGCCCATTACCGAGATCACCGGTATCGCAGCAGTCAGTGAGCATTTTCCCAGTCCGGAAAGATCCTGGATCACTGCTATTTTTTTCAAATATTACCACTCCAAGCCTGACTTGTAATTTTTTCGTTTATACTATAGAATAACACCTGGGTGTATTTATAAAAATATCCAAATTTACTTTTTTTGAAGGGGACAGTTTATGCTAAACATCTCAGATAACCAGAACCGCTCAACCCATCTCTATATGGAGGTGTATGAGTATTACAAGAAGCTGATCCTGGATGGAAAAATGGCTCCGGGCAGCAAAATGCCATCCCTTCGCAAATGTGCGCTGGAACTGAAGCTTTCCCGTACCACCATCGAAACCGCTTACCTCCAGCTTGCAGCAGATGGCTATATCATAGCAAAGGCCCAAAGTGGATACTATATCACAGAAATCGCAGCACACCAGCACACCAGAAATGAACCTGACAGACATGATCAGACTCATTACCGTTATGATCTGGCTTCTTCCGGCGTAGACCGGGAAAGCTTTCGCTTTGATCTGTGGAGCCGTTATATGAAAAGCGCCCTGCGTCAGAATGACCGCATGCTCACTTATGGGGAACCCCAGGGCGAACAGGACTTCCGGGAAGCTCTTTGTGTCTACATCAAAGAACGGCGGAATATCCTGTGTTCCCCCGATGATATTGTAATAGGTGCCAGTTTTCAGAGCCTTTTACAGATTCTCTGTCCGCTGATCCGGAAAGTATACCCGAATTTTGGAAATGTATCCTTTCCAACGCCTTCTTTTATCCATGGCAGCACCGTTTTTCAGGACTTTGGCTATGATATCCATTATCGTGATAAGAATTGTGATGTGGTCTATGTTTCTCCTGCCCATATGACAAAATGGGGAGAGATCATGCCGGTAAAGCGCCGCCTGGAGTTGTTAAAATATGCAGATGAAAGAGGTCATCTGGTCATAGAGGATGATTTTGAAAATGAATTTGTTTATTTTCAGAAGCCTACTCCTTCCCTTTTTGGCCTTTCCGGAGGCCAGAAAGTGGTATATATCGGCTCATTTTCCAGGCTGCTCCTTCCTTCCATCCGTATCAGCTTTATGATACTGCCGCCGGATCTGCTTGCCGCTTATCAGAAAAAGGCCCCATTTTATAATCAGACCGCTTCTAAGGCAGAACAGATTGCTCTTTGCCAGTTTATCCGGGACGGACATCTTGCTGCACAGACAAGGCGTCTGAAAAGACTGTATTCTTCCAAATTAAAGCAGCTGCGAAGTACTGTGCGCCAGGTATTTGGCGCAGACTGCCAGATTCAGAACGGTTCTGCCGGAACCAGTCTGGCTCTTACCCTGCCCTGCACTAAAACAGGGGAAGAACTGAAAAAGCAGGCCCATACCAAAGGCCTGCATTTACAGATTCTAAAGGAAACCGATTCCCATATCACATTGCTTCTTTCCTGTTCCTCTATGGCAGTGTCAGACTTTGTTCCGGCATGCACACTGCTATTGGAAATCCTGAAGGATTCCTGAATGAGAAGCCTGTAAAACCAGAGCCTATTTGAAAAAAGCTCTCATCCGCGGTTATTATCGATCATGTACAGAAGTGCATTACAGATGCACGCTGCTATATTGGAGCCACCTTTTCTTCCTCTGGCAACAATATAAGGCACTTCTGTCTCCATGATCAGTTCCTTTGACTGCACCACATTAACAAAACCCACAGGCACCCCTATGATTAGCTTGGGATCAATTTTTTTCTCCTGGATCAGTTCATAGAGTCTTACCAGTGCCGTAGGAGCATTTCCAATGGCAAAGATCAGCTTTTTATCAAGCTGTGCAGCTTTTTCCATGCTGACAGAGGCTCTTGTTGAGCCTTTTTCCTTTGCCAGCTTTGCCACATCCTCATCAGACATAAAGCAGTACACTTCTCCTTTGTACTTTGCAAGGGCCCGTTTGTTAATGCCGGCTTTTGCCATCTGAGTATCTGTCACAATACAGGCTCCCTCTTTGATTGCCTGGATTGCCTTTTCCACTGCATTTTCTGAAAAGCACAGATTCTTTGCATAATCAAAATCTGCGCTTGTATGAATACAGCGCTTTACCACAAGCTCCGTTCCAGGGATCAGAGGAGTATTCCCCAGTTCCTCTGTTATGATCTCAAAACTTCTTTTTTCTATGTCCATAGGTTTTACTTTTTCCAGTTCGACCCTCATTTTTTCTGTCCTTTCTCTTATATCTCCTGAATCCCCTCATCCAGGATCTGATATATTTTTTTCATATCCAGGTGCTTTCTCAGCTCTGCTGCCAGAATATCATACTGTGTCTCTTTAAAAGCCTGAAAATCCATTCCTTCCATCTGTGACACATCCAGCCCCTTTTTTTCTCCTATAATCCGTACAATTCCCTCAGCCACTGCTTCCTTGTCAAAAACTCCGTGAACATAGGTACCACACACATTTTCCAAATAGGCTCCATCCTGTTTTTGTTCCCCGGTAACGCTGTCCTCAATACTGGTAGCAGGTTTTGCATTTCCTTTTAAAATGGTCTCGCCCATATGGATTTCATAGCCTTCCAGTCTGGTACCGCCAAGCTGCCGGTAGCTTCCCTCCAGATGTCCAAAGAAGCCTTCCACTCTTGTCCTTGTCTTTTTCTTTGCAAAAACAGTATCCATAGGAAGAAGCCCCATACCCTTAATGGTTCCCCCGGCTTCCACCTGATAAGGATCACTTAAAGTCTCCCCCAGCATCTGATAGCCGCCGCAGATCCCAAAGATCAGTTTTCCATTTGCTGCCTCCTTTAAGATCCGCGCTTCCAGTCCATTTTCCCGCATCCACAAAAGATCTTCCATAGTATTCTTGGTTCCTGGAAGAATGATCATATCCGGATTTCCAAGCTCTGCACTGTTTTTCACATAACGAAGGGAAACTCCCGGAATACTTTCCAGCGGATTAAAATCTGTAAAATTGGAGATTCTCGGCACCCGGATCACCGCAATGTCGATCAGTTCCACAGTCCGCTTCGTCTCAAAGCGCTCCGTCAGGCTGTCCTCATCCTCCACCTGAATATTCAGATACGGCGCTACTCCTACCACAGGAATCCCGCTTTTTTCTTCCAGCATTTTTACTCCTGGATCCAGAATGGTCTTGTCTCCCCGGAATTTGTTGATGATCAGGCCTTTGACCATCTTCTTCTCCTCTTCTTCCAGAAGAATAATGGTTCCGATCAGCTGGGCAAACACTCCGCCTCTGTCAATATCTCCCACAAGAAGCACAGGCGCCTTTGCCATTTTGGCCATTCCCATATTTACAATATCATCACTTTTCAGATTAATTTCTGCAGGACTGCCTGCACCTTCTATAACAATAATATCATTTTCAGAAGCCAGCTGGTTATAGGCTTTCATAATATCCGGTACCAGCTTCTTTTTATACCGAAAATAATCCCGGGCACTCATATTTCCCAGGACTTCCCCGTTTACGATCACCTGGGATCCTGTATCATTGGTAGGCTTTAAAAGAATGGGATTCATCAGCACTGAGGGTTGTATTCCGGCAGCTTCAGCCTGCATTACCTGGGCTCTTCCCATTTCCAGTCCCTCTTTTGTGATAAAAGAATTCAGTGCCATATTCTGTGATTTAAACGGTGCAACCCGGTATCCGTCCTGATGAAAGATTCTGCAAAGTCCTGCTGCCAGAAGACTTTTCCCCGCATTTGACATTGTCCCCTGCACCATGATCGCTTTTGCCAAAGTAGATTCCTCCCTTTTTCTTTACTTACTGCCCACAGGACAAATATCAGGCTTTAGTCCTGCCAAGGCGTCCTTATTTTCCTGTTCCAGTTCCTTTAGTGCCCCGATCAGCAGCTGATTCTCCAGATGGCTTTTTACAGCCACACGGAAATATCCCATCGATAGTCCGGTATAATTACTGCAGTCCCGGATCAGGATCTTCTTTTTTTCAAGCTGTTCATACAGATCTGATGGTCCACGAAAGAACACATAATTTGCCTGAGAAGGAAATACCGGATAGCCAAGAGCCTCCAGCTCTTTTTTCAGATAGGCAAGTTCTTCAAAAGTGACCTTTCTTCCGGCCTTTACATAGTCCTTTTCTTTTAATGCAGCCATCCCCGCAGCCTGTGCCATACTGGAAACATTCCAGGGCTGGCAGACATTCTCCATTTTTTCCAGAAGTCCGGAATTTCCACAAAGGCCATAGCCAAGTCTTACGCCAGCCATGGCATAGCGCTTTGTAAATGCTTTTAAAAGGAACAGATTCTCACATCTGTCAAGCCTGTCTTTCAGGGTGTAACGCTCCGGTTCCGGCACAAAGTCCAGGAAACACTCGTCTACCACCATAAAAATTCCAAGGCTGTCACATCGATCCAGGATTTTTTCCAGCACAGCCCGCTCCACTAAAAGCCCGGTAGGATTGTTTGGATTGCATAAAAAAATCACATCTGTATCCTCAGTCAAAGCATCTATAAATCCTTCATCCAGCAAAAAATTCTTTTTTTCTTCCAGCATAAAGAAATCCACCTGGCAGTCCACACTGTACAGTGCCTGCTGATATTCCGCAAAAGTCGGCGCAGGTACCAGGGCTTTCTTTGGACTTAGGGCCCTGCACAGAGAAAAGATTACCTCTGCAGCCCCATTTCCACAGACCACCTGTTCCGGTTTTACTTCTTCATATTCCGCAATGGCTTCTTTTAAAGGAGCGCAGCCTACCAGCGGATACTCATTGATATGCTCCAGGCTTTCTATAATTGCTTTTTTGATATTTTCCGGGGTGCCAAGAGGATTACAGTTTGCGGAAAAATCCACACACCCCACATGATGATAAACATCTCCGCCATGTATATGTTTTTCCATTTTCTCTCCAGTTATATCTTAAAGAAAAACCACACTGCCAGCCGAATTCCAAAGAATACCACTACACCTAAGATACATGTGGCATAGAGAAGCCGGTTTGCCCTTTTTATATCTTCTGCCTCTACCTGACGTATGGCATCTCCTATAGTTGGTTTTTCATATAATTTTCCAAAATAATAGGCATTTCCTGCCAGCTGCACATCCAGAGCTCCTGCCATAGCAGCCTCTGTCTGGGCAGAATTGGGACTTGCATGATTGCGTCTGTCCCTTTTATAAATTTTCACTGCATTTTTCAGATCCATTCCTACAAAAACAGTGGCAAGTGCCATCATCCAGCCGGAAATCCTGGCAGGAATATAATTGGCCACATCGTCAAGATGTGCCGCACATCTGCCAAAATACAGATATCTGTCATTTTTATAGCCAAGCATGGAATCCATAGTATTGATTCCTTTATACAGAAACATCAGCGGAACCCCACCGATTGCCATATAAAACATAGGTGCTATGATTCCATCAGAAGAATTTTCCGCAACCGTCTCCACAGCAGCCTTTGTCACACCTTCCTCTGTAAGTGCCTGGGTGTCCCGTCCCACGATCATGGAAACGGCATAACGGGCTTCCTCAATGGTTCCGTTTTTCAGTCTGTCATAGACCTTCATACTTTCATCCTTCAAAGACCTGGTAGCAAGAAGCTGTCCGCACCAGAACGTTTCCAGAAGAAAGCCTGCTGCAAAATTCCATCTGTAAAGAAAACAGATCACTCCAAAAGGAATCAAAAAAGTAAGGACACACACACACAAGACTTCCAGAATTCCGCCTGCACGCTCGCCCGCAGATGTTTTTGGAAAAATTTTCCGGATTCCTTTTTCCAGAATACTGATCAGTTTTCCGATGGCACACACCGGATGGTAAAGCCACCTGGGATCTCCGATCAGAAGATCCAGAAGAAAGCCTGCAGGCAGAGTCAATAATCGTATCATTTTTTCATTTTCCTCGTTTCTTTCCTGTATTCCTCACATTTACTTAAAAAAGCTTCCGGAACCTGTGGATTTCCATAGTAATAAAGATGAGGGAATCCTGCCAGAAGCCTTTCTGTTCCATGAATGCATTCCCATCCTCTTGTACTTAAGGGCTTTTTTGCATAAAAGGCATTTCCACAATTATCTGAATCAAAATAGTGAAACTCATGGGAAGGAATCCCATCGAAATCTCTCATCCCCAAAACACTCGCTTCTCTGTTCTGATTCAGGGTAATATACCCGAATCTGGTAAGCCCTGGGGTGCGAAACACTTTTCCTGAAATCGCTCCTGCCATCTGATAAAACCGCCCGTCCATTCCCTCCATCTGCTCATGAAGATACATAAAGCCTCCACATTCTGCCAGACAAGGCATCCCGTCTGTAAGAGCCTGACGGATTTCCCCTCGCATAGTAATATTGGCTTCCAGCTTCTGCCCGTTCAATTCCGGATAGCCGCCGTACAAAAGAAGACCATCCAGATTTTCCGGCAAATGTTTATCATGAATAGGAGAAAAAGGAATCAGTTCTGCCCCCATCTCTTTTAGCAATGCCAGATTATCCTCATAGAAAAAGCAAAATGCCTCATCTTTTGCAAGTCCAATGCGTAGTTTTTCCTTTGCCTTCCATTCACTGGAAAAAGAGCCGGACAACACAGAGGCACTTTTGGCAAGCTTCAGAATCTCATCTATTTCCAGAGTTTTTTCCAGAACCTGGGACAGCTTTTGCAGACGTTCCTTCAGCTGTGGGATTTCCTCTGGCATCACAAGGCCCAGATGGCGGCTTTCAATGACACAATCCTCCACCTTTGGAACATAGCCAAACACATGGATGCCGAGTTCTTCCTCCACAAGAGTTTTCATTCTTGGATAAAGCATAGGAGACATCTGATTAAAGATCACCCCTTTGATATTACTATCCTTTTTGTATTCCAGAAAACCTTTTATATATGCAGCCAGAGAGACACTCATTCCTCTGCTGTTCACGATCAGGATTACCGGAGTCTTAGTGACCCTGGCCAGGTCATAGGCACTTGCCTGTGTGGTAGTACCTGCCACACCGTCATAAAAACCCATTACCCCCTCCATCACTGCGATCTCACAATCTGCACTGTTTTTGGCAAGAAGGTATCTGGTAACTTCCTCTCCTGTAAAAAAGGTGTCCAGATTCCGGGATTTGGTTCCGATCACCTGGCTATGGAACATGGGATCAATATAATCTGGCCCACACTTAAAAGAGGCAGTCTTTATCCCACGATTTACCAGCACCTGCAGAATTCCGCAGGTAATCAGGGTTTTTCCGCTTCCGCTGGAACCTGCACTAAACAGGATCCTTGGTATTTCTGTGTTCATAAGATCACCTTTCTTCATCGCTTTTTGACGGTATTTCCCGTGGGTACTGACAAGTGATGATATAAATGGGATTTTCTCCCATCATCAGATGATAGGAACCAAGCTTTTTTCCACGGGCAGCTGCCAGCTGTACCACTTCCTGCACTTCAAACTGATACTCTTTCAAAAGTTCTATGGCTTCACTGATGGTTTCCAGGGTGATGCAGTTTACCACCATCCGCACCTTTTCATTTTTCTTAAGAAGCAGTGCCACAATTTCTTTCAGATTACCAGAAGAGCCTCCGATAAAAGCATGTGTGGGAGCAGGCAGTTCTTCCATAGCAGAAGGTGCCTCTCCTTTAATGATTTCCAGATTATCCACTGCAAATTTTCTTTTATTTTCTGCCAGAAGCGCTGCCGCCTCTTCTTTTTTTTCAATGGCAAATACCTGTCCCTGATCTGCCCGCAAAGCCATTTCCACAGACACAGAGCCTGTTCCTGCTCCCACATCATAACATACGGAGTCCTTTTTAAGCTGCAGCTTAAAAAGGGATACACACCGTACCTCCTCCTTTGTCATAGGCGCTTTTCCGCGGATAAAACTTTCATCGGGCAGCCCATGAGTAGTAAATGCCTGTTTTGCCTGTTTGTTGACGGCGCACACAACACTAAGAGCCCGGCCGTCATAATCAGTGAGTTCCCAGGCCTTTTTTACAAAAATTCTTTCCTCCTCATAGGAAAGGTTCTCGCCCACATACAAAGATACCTCTCCCATACCATACTCCACCAGTTTCTGTGCCAGCTTTGCCACAGCATCCCCGGTTCCCAGAATGGAAAACACCTTTGGATTTTCACGGATCATGGAGATCAGATTGCAGTTTTTCCCATGGGCACTGGTAATTTTCGCATCATCCCAGGACAAACCAATTTTTGACATAAAGTACACCACAGAGGAGATTCCACAGATCACCTCTATATTGGATTCTTCCGGCTGATGGCTGCTTCGGATAGCTTCCAACAGCTTCTTTGCCCCGCTGTAAAATCCCACATCTCCGGACAATGCGATCACAATATTCTCGTATTCCGGATGGGCCTTAATATACTCGGCGATCACATTGCTGCGATATTCATAAAGCACTGGCTTTCCAGCCTGGCAGACTGCATCTGCCAAACGCTTTGCCCCGATGATCAGATCTGCGTTTTCGGCTGCTTTTTTTCCCTGAATGGTAAGGGTTTCTTCACTGCCCATACCAATTCCAAGAAGTGTGATATGTGGTTTTAATGAGAAGCCAAATTTCTTTGCAAGGATTCCTTTACATTCCACCACAGACAAACCGGTTTCCTGCACAGGGCGGCCGATGATCACAGGTACTGCACCATATGCAAAGGCTGCATCGATTTTCTCCTGGAACCCTCCTGCCCTGCCTGAATCCTTTGTTACCAGATATTTGCAGTCAAACTGCCGGAGCATGGCAAGATTCAGTTCCATGGAAAAAGGCCCCTGCATCCCGATGAGATGTTTTCCCTCAAATCCATATTCCTTGCAGGTTTCCATCACAGAAGGAAGAGAAAGAACTCTTGCATAAATCCGTTCTTTTGCCTCTGGAAGAGCAGTAAATTTCCCCAGCTCCTTGCTTCCTGTGGTAAGAAGAATATTGCCTTTTGTTTCTTCTAAAAATTTCACTGCCGCTTCTGTGTCCGGCACGTAAACTGCCTTTTCCTGATGTACACCTTTTTCTCTTAAGACCCGCTGGTAAGGCAGCCCGACATTTACGCAGGCCTTTTTTATGTTTTCTGTCACCTCTGCAGCATAAGGGTGGGTGGCATCTAAAACCAGGCAAGGAGCTGCCTTTCTCAGCAGCTCTTCCATTTCCTTTTCGTCCAGCCTTCCGGCATGGATTTTCAGATATTCATTTTCGGTCAGAGATTTGCTTCCATATTCTGTTGCTACACAGGCCAGGACCTTCACCTTATGCCCTGCCAGAAAAATGCTGATCTCGCACCCTTCCGTAGTACCGGCAAAAACAACTGCCTTATACATCTTTGTATCCTCTTGGAGTTACCATTTTTCCATTTATATTTTGAGTCTGGGAATTTCCAATAAACACTGTGGTGAACATATCCACCTGGGTATCCTTCAGTTCGTTCAGTGTCATCACCCTGGAAGCTTCCCCTTCCCTTCCGATGTTCTGCACGATTCCACACCAGGTGTCCCCTGACTTGTGCTGGAGCATCAGTTCACATGCCTTTTTCAGATAATCATGTCTCTTATGACTGGAGGGATTGTAAAGGCAGATCACAAAATCAGCTTCTGATGCCAGTAAAAGGCGTTTTTCAATTTTTTCCCAGGGGGTAAGAAGATCACTGAGACTGATCAGACAGAAATCATGGATCAGCGGCGCACCAAGCACTGCTGCCCCGCCTGTGGCAGCGGTAACTCCCGGAACGATTTCCAGTTTTACATCCGGATAATTAGCTCCTATCTCATACATCAGCCCTGCCATTCCGTAAACTCCTGCATCTCCACTGCAGATCATGGAGACAATCTGTCCCTTCATGGCTTCGTCAAAAGCCAGGACACAGCGATCCACCTCTTTTCGCATAGGCGTAGTCAGAAAAGATTTTCCCGGAAAATGATCCTTCACCAGCTCCACATATACAGTATAACCTACGATCACATCACTGCTTTCAAGAGCTGTAACAGCCTTTCCTGTCATTCCTTCATAAGATCCGGGACCAATTCCCACCACATAGATTTTCTTTTCTTTATTCAAAGCATATCCTCCATTCTCTTTGGGCAAGAGCTGTTGTCACGCCCTCTTTGCCCTGTTTTTTCTGTATGATATGACCTGGGTAGGCTGCTTTTAATGCACTTCGTTCACATACATTATCCACACCTACGGTCTGTTTTACAAAGGCTGAGGAAGTAAACTCTCCCTCCACTGCCAGAAGCTCCTCACTGGAAAAAGTAAGAAATGGGATTCCCAGTTTTTCAGAAAGTGCCAGAAGTCCGGCTTCCTCTTTTTTTACATCGATGCTTGCAAGACACCAGATTGCTTCAGGATATATCTGATTTTTTTGCAGACACTCCAAAGCTGCACGCTCTACAGACTCTGGCTCTTTTCCTTTTCTGCAGCCCATTCCCAGCACTGCCGCCTGGGGAACCACATGGGTAGTAGACTGAAAAGGCTGGCAGTTTTTATGTATAGTTACGGCAATTCCGATTTCCGGTTTCGTCTGCCCCTTATCTTCTTTTCCATCCCACCGGATAAGGCCCTCTGGCAATTCTCCTTCCCAGGGAAAATCGCTGTAAAAGCCCACCTGTTTTCCTGCAAGGAGGGCAGCAGACACCTCCTTTGCCTCTTTCATCCGGAAAATGTGACAGTTATTCTGTTTTGCAAACACATCTACTGCAAATTTCTCATGAAGATCTGTGGCAGTGGTCACTACCGGAATAGCGCCAAGAATCTCTGCTGCCTGTAATGCCAGCTTATTGGCACCTCCAAGATGACCAGACAATAGAGAGATCACAAACTTTCCGCATTCATCGATCACAAGTACAGCCGGATCTTTCTTTTTGCTCTGCACATAAGGGGCAATGCTGCGCACAGCGATTCCCGTAGCTCCCATAAAGATCAGGCCATCAGCCTTTTCAAACTGTTCTTTTGCCCAGTCTTTTGTACTTTCTTTTATGGACCTCGGCAGATATCTGCTTTTACAAAAAAGCTCTGCCTGATGTCCGGTCTTTTCCAGCCCCTCTTTTACCATTTCACCGGTCTGCCATCCGGTAAGGGTAAAGCATATCATGGCTATTTTCATTTATTCTCAGATGCCTCACGAAATTCTGTGGTAAATCCCGGGTCATACAGCTTGGAACGGTCATAATGAGCAGCACTTACACAATCTCCGATGATCATCAGCGCTGTTTTTGTGATATTATTTTCTTTTGCTGTCTGTGCCAGAGTTCCCACTGTACACACAAATTTTTTCTCGTCCTCCCAGGTTGCCTTGTAAACAATGGCTGCCGGAGTATCTTCTGTATATCCACCCTCAATCAGTCTTCTGCTCAGTTCTTCCAGCATTCCGGTACTTAAAAATACCACCATAGTTGCCTGGTGTGCTGCAAAAGACTGAATGCTTTCCTTTGCCGGAACCGGAGTTCTTCCTTCCATACGGGTGATGATCACACTCTGTGAAACATCAGGCAGTGTATATTCCAGATTAAGGGCGCTTGCCGCACCGCAAAAAGCACTGACTCCAGGGCAATAATCATAGGCAATCCCTTTTTCATCCAACACATCCATCTGCTCCCGGATTGCTCCGTAAATACAGGGATCCCCTGTGTGAAGCCTCACTGTGGTCTTCCCTGCTGCTTCTGCTTTTTCCATAACAGAAAGCACCTCTTCCAGGGTCATTTTCGCACTGTTATAGATGGTACAGATGTCCTTGGTGTATTCCAGAAGCTTTGGGTTTACCAGAGATCCTGCGTAGATCACCACATCTGCTTCCTCCAGATATTTTTTTCCCCTTACTGTGATCAGATCCGGGGCCCCGCTTCCTGCTCCTACAAAATGAATCATAGTTCTTCTTTCTCCTTTACAATGATCAGTGAATAATATCCTGCATCCTCTGGAATTTCTTCCACAGTTCTGTATATTTTCTCATCCGGCATGCCGCAATTCTGGATCATTACTGCATTTTTTCCGGACACTTTCAGCATTTCTTTTACATCCTGTATTTTTTTGCCAGCTTTCATAAGGACCTTCGTTCCCGGAAGCTCCAAGGCTTCTGCGATCTGATAGGATGCAGGGATCACATGAAGCTGCTGGGCTTTCTCTACCAGGCCTTCATTCAGTCTGGCACTTACCGCACAAAAAGAGGGAATCCCGCTTATAATTTCCGTTTCATAGCCATTATTTCTTACCCGTTTGTGAATATAAAGATAAGTAGAATATACCGTCGGATCTCCCAGGGTTAGAAACACTACATTTTTTCCCTGATCCAGATAGCTACAGATGATCCTGGCGCCCTCATCATGAACCTGCTTCAGTTCTTCTTTTTCTTTTGTCATGGGCATAGGCAGAGAAATCTTTTCTTTGAAAGAAATCTCGGGATATGCCCCCTTCATGATCTTATATGCAACAGACTCCTCTGGATCCTCACCTGGAAAAGCCAGAAGATCCGCCTCCTTTGTAAGCCTGAGCGCTTTTATAGTGATGAGCTCCGGATCTCCCGGTCCCACTCCCACTCCATATAATTTCCCTTTCATGTGTTTCTCCTTTTACCTGTTTTCTTCCAAAGTATAACATAACTTGCAGGCAAACTATACCGCAAAGTAAACCTTGCAGATTGCAGAAATAATTTCTATTTGTCGGATTGCTCCTGTATTTTGCAGATCAGCTCTGCCGCATCCTGAGTTTGCCCCAGATACCCGTATACATTGGAAAATACAACTGCGCCAAGCTGAATCTGTTCATAGGAACGATGATCCAGATAAAACTGGATCCGCTTCATGATTTCTTTCATTGCAGACCCTAAAAGTTTTTTTTCCTGAAGAATGTCGAGAGCCTCGTCTGTAGTATTACAGGCAAGAACTGCCCTTGCAGTATCCCCGTCAGCCCCTGCACGCAGGGCATTTGCAGCCAGCACCTCCATACGTCCGTCTGCACTGTGGGAATGGGTATTCATGATTCCTGCTGCCACCTTTACAAATTTACCTATATGGGCCACAAAAAGGATTCCCTTTACTCCCATATCCACTGCCATATCAATGGTCTCTCCCACATAGTTGCTGCATTTGATATTCCGCTCAAAGGGTAGCGTCATATGTTCCCTGAGATAATCTGCCCCATAATTTCCAGGTGTGATCAGAAGATACTGTTCTCCCTGGGCAAAATGCTGCTTCATCTCCACATGAATGCTCTCGATCAATGCTTTTTCACTCATGGGTTCCACGATTCCGGAGGTTCCCAGAATGGAAATCCCGCCTATGATTCCAAGACGCGGATTAAAGGTTTTCTTTCCGATTTCCACGCCTTCCGGCACAGAAATCTCAATTTCCAGGCCCCCCTCATAATCAAACTCTTCCATGGCAGCTTCTGCCTCCCGAAGGATCATGGCACGGGGAACCGGATTAATGGCAGCTTCTCCCACCTGCTGGGACAATCCAGGCTTCGTTACTCTTCCCACCCCTATACCGCCATCCAAAAAAATTCCAGGAGTCTCTGTCTTTTTTACAGTGGCATAGACCAGGATCCCATTTGTGGTATCCGGATCGTCCCCTGCATCTTTTTTCACAGCACATACTGCCAGATTTTCTTCCAGCTGGATATCATGAAGCTCCAGATCCAGAAGAATCCCCTTTGGCGTCATAAGGGGAACACAGTCCATTTTTTTTCCTCCAAGAAGCATGCGCACTGCGCCTTTGCAGGCTGCTGCTGCGCAGGATCCTGTGGTATATCCAAAGCGCATTTTTTTCTGTCCCCGGATCACATAATAGTTTTCCAGTCCTGTCTTATGAGTCATCTTTTTTCTCCTGCAAAAAGAAAAGAAGCCTGTCCTGACAACAAGCTTCTTTTTCTCTCAGAATCTTCCCGGTTGCCGCAGGAAATCCTGTTCCTGAAAAAGCATCCAGTATCTGACTGTACAGTAACGGACTTGTGCAGGAATCCCGCCTGCTTCCTGAAAATGCTTTTCCCTGTTTTTATCCGTTACATTATATAATTTTGCGAACTAAAAGTCAACACGCTCTAAACCACTCTGTGTTCCATCCATTTTCCACTGCGGAAACGAAAGAGAAATACAATTCCTCTTACGGTCCAGTCTGTAAACATTCCGATCCACACAGCCATAGGTCCCATGCCGCAGCCCCGGATGAGATAGACACAAAGGCAAAACCGGAATACCCACATGGACACGCAGGAAGTGATCATGGAAAAACGCACATCTCCTGCTGCACGCATTCCATAGGCAGGAATAAACGCAGGCATCCACACAACAGGCTTGACAATGGTAATCCAGAACATCATATCCAGACACATCCTTGCACTTTCCGGCTCCATTCCTCCGATCATGGTGATGGGCTTTGCCAGTGCATAGACCACAGCACAGCATGCGATCAGGAATACTTCAGAAAAGGCCATCAGTTTTTTCATGTAATACACCGCTTCATCTTTTCGTCCTGCCCCCAGACTCTGCCCCACTACTGTCATCAGACCGATTCCCACACCGATTACAGCAGTACCATTTAAGTTTTCCAGAATATTGGTCATAGCCTGTGCTGCAATGGCTGTAGTTCCAAGAGTCGAGACTGTAGACTGGATTGCAAGCTTTCCAAGCTGAAACATACTGTTCTCGATTCCGGATGGAACACCCAGTGCCAGAATTCTTTTGATCATATTGCCATCTGGACGGATCTTAAGATAGTTCCGCACCACAATAGGCTGTCTGTCTTTTCTCAGCTGATACAGTACCACAACTGCACAGAAAATCCTGGAAACTAAAGTGGAAATTGCAGCCCCTGCAACTCCCATATGAAAGCCCCAGATCAGAACAGCATTTCCCACAATATTCATCACATTGGAAATAATGGAAATGATCATCGGCCCTCTGGTATTTTCCTGGGCCCGGAAAATGGAAGCGCCCGCATCATACAATGCAATAAATGGATAGGACAACACAGTGTAGAAAAAATAAATCATGGAATTATCCATTACATCCTGATCCACATTTCCAAAGATAAATCGAAGCAGCGGTGCCCGAAATACTACTCCCAGGATCACGATTCCAATGGAGATGGCTGTAATGATAAACAACGCCTGTCTTGCAGACTTATTTGCCATTTCATGATTTTTCTGTCCAAGGTACTGGGTACATATGATGGTTCCTCCTGCAGCCAGAGCTGAGAATGCCTGAATGATCAGCACATTGATTGAATCCACCAGGGACACTGCTGAAATCGCAGCAGAACCCACGTTACTTACCATCATGGTATCTACAGTACCCATCAGGGCATTGAGCAGCTGCTCCAAAATGATCGGTACCAAAAGTACCCGAAGCATTTTGTTTGTAAATAAATGTTGCTGTTCCATATATTCCTCTTCTCTTCCCTCAAACATAAAATTTTTCCCCACAGGGGTTTTATCTGTGCTATTATACACCTTAAGTGCGAAAAAAAACACAGACTTTTTCCATTTTTTTACATAAAAATTTGTTATGATAATATCAGGGCAAAACATCTTATTATATTGTTTTATTTATCAGGAGGGCATTTTATTGGATCGGATTCTCACTTACAACATTGATTCCTCACAGGAGGGCACTCTGCTTCTGGACTTTTTGCGCAGCAAGGGTTTTTCCCGCAATATTCTTTCTTCCATGAAGCCGGACAAAACTGCTATTATGCTGAATTCCGTCCGTGGCTTTGGCAGTTCCAGGCTTCATCAGGGAGATTTTCTTCAGATCCATGTTCCGGAGACAGATCATAGCGACGCCATTCTTCCGGTAAAAATGGAGCTTCATATTTTATATGAAGATGAAGATCTCCTGATTGTAAATAAAAAAGCAAATATGCCTGTCCACCCATCCATAGGCAATTACGAAAATACCCTGGCCAATGCCGTCGCCTGGTATTATAAGCAAAAAGGGGAAAATTTCGTCTATCGGTGCATCAACCGTCTTGACAGAGATACCACAGGCGCACTTATTCTTGCCAAAAATCCCTACAGTGCGGCAGTCCTTTCCGCTTTTATGAAACAACGGCAGATCCGGCGGACTTATCTTGCCATTGTATGCGGTATCCTTCCAGACCAGGGAACCATAGATGCTCCTATTGCCAGAGCCTCGGATTCTGCTATCATGCGTACAGTAGATTTTCTAAACGGAGAAAAGGCCGTCACCCATTTCAAACGCCTTATGACCTACACCGATCCAACTGACGGACAAACCTATTCCCTTGCTGAGCTTCATCTGGAAACCGGACGCACCCATCAGATCCGGGTACATATGATGCACATCGGGCATCCTCTTCCAGGAGATTTTCTCTACAATCCAGATTACCGGATCATAAAAAGGCAGCCCCTTCATTCCTATCAGCTGGAATTTTCCCACCCGGTCACAGGAAAATCCATGAAAATCACAGCTCCTGTACCAGAGGATTTCCGAGTAGTACAGTGAAAATTAAGTATCTGCTCACCTGCCATCCAAAAAGGTCCTTGTGCATTCCAAAATTTCCCATCAAAATACCGCCCTCAATCATCAGACTTTTCACCTGATTTTTGAAGGGCGGCACAAAACCCAATTTATATAAAAGACAACTCAAAGTCTGAAAATGACCTTTTTTATCCCTTAACTATGGGCTTTTTATGCTCTGTTTTTTTCGTAAATGATCAAAAGACCTTTCAGCAGAAGATCTTCATCCAGCAAGATTTTTCTTTTGCAATAGGGAATGATCTTACGGGCAAGACCACCGGTTGCAACTACAGTGATCTTCTGTCCCATTTCTTCCTCTATTCTGTCTGCAATCCCATCAAGAGCTGCGGCATTGCTGTAGATCACGCCGCTTTTCATGCATTCGATGGTGTTTTTCCCAATGAGTCGCTTTGGCGCCTCGATACTGATCCCGCTAAGCTGGGAAGCATGGGCTGTGAGGGCATCCAGGGACACTCCCATTCCGGGAAAGATCATGCCGCCCACATAGTGTTTTTTCTCATCTACCACACTTACCGTACTTGCAGTTCCCATATCGATGATCACAAGAGGCAAGGGATATTCTGCGATTCCTGCCACTGCATTTGCAACCAGATCTGCACCTAGCTGTCCTGGATTGTCCATTAAAATGTTTAATCCGGTTTTCACTCCAGGTCCCAGAACCAAAGGCTCCTTTTTCAGAACCTTTTCTGCTGCCAGCTTTACTGCATTTGTGATCTGAGGTACAACAGAAGAAATGATACAGCCATCGATCTGTGTCCGATTGATATGGTAAATATCCACTACCGTCTTCAGATCTACTGCATATTCCAGTTCTGTTTTGGTGCGGACTGTAGAAAGACGCTCGATAAAATAAGTCTTCTCCCGGTCAATGCACCCCACAACAATATTTGTATTTCCAATATCAATCGCTAAGATCATACTCATTCCTCCGAATAATTTCTATGCCTGGGCTGCTGTATTTTCTTTTTTTACCAGTCCCGGAAGGAGTCTTGCCTTATAAAGTGCAGCTCCTACAGCACCAGTGACAACCGTTGCAGAAAGCATTTCACACACAGCGTTCACGCCTACAAATGTACAGATAAACACGATCACATTCTTTCCGCCCATAAGCCCCTGCACATACTCTGTATTTCCAAACAGGCCGACCAGCATTCCCATAAAGAACAGAGTATTCAAAAATGCGGACAGAAAGCCAGTAACTGCACAGGATACATAAATATTTTTTGTTTTTTTGCGAACGCCACTGAAAATATAGCCCAGAAGAATACCATCAACCAATCTTGGAAGAAATCTCTGGATAAAAGCAAACGTGGGGTTGATGGCAAATAAAGCAGCTCCCATACCGCTTAAACCGCCAATGCCGATGCACTGTCCAAAGCTGGTAAGTCCGAATACGGCACCTGCTACTGCACCGCCTACCGGTCCCATGGTAATGGCACTGATTGCAACAGGAATCATATTAAAAGAAATCGCAAGAGGCCCTATATTCAGGTACCCAAGAGGTGTGTAGGCCATAAGAAGCAGAATTGCGACCATCAGGCCAAGTAACGTGATCTGAGATGTTGTAAACTTTTTGTTCATATTGTCCTCCTTGTTATCGTTCCCTTATAAGGGATACAATACGGTATGGATCAGCGGGCATGGTTATCTTTTATTTACCCGCCTCCTGAAAAGAATTTTATCCAGGATCTTAACGGCTGCATCCTCCTTACTCATAAGCGGGAGTGATACTTCCTCATCCTGTGTAATCAGAGTCAGAACATTGGTGTCCCCCTGGAATCCGGCGCCAGCCATTTTTACATTATTGGCAGCTACCATATCCAGATTTTTCTTCGTCAGCTTGACTCTGGAATTACCGATCATATTCTGTGTTTCCATGGAAAATCCGCACAGAAACTGTCCGGGTCTTTTGTTTTCCCCGAGATATTTCAGGATATCGTCTGTACGCTCAAGAGGGATAGACATATCATCATCCCTTTTCTTGATCTTCTCATCACTGACCTGCGCCGGGCGGTAATCTGCCACAGCTGCAGCTTTGATGATGATATCCTGTTCTTCACTTACAGATGTGACTGCCTGGTACATATCCGCAGCGGATACCACAGGGACTACCTTTACAAACGGCGGCGGTGCAATGGCAGTATGTCCACTTACCAGTGTAACATCTGCACCTCGCAGCATGGCCATTTTTGCGATAGCATAACCCATCTTTCCTGAAGAATGGTTTGTAATATAGCGAACCGGATCGATGGCTTCCTGGGTAGGACCTGCTGTAACAAGTACTTTCAACCCAGCCATATCCTTCTCACATGCCGCTTCTCTTAGAATATAAGAGAGAAGAGTCTCTGGCTCCGGCATCTTGCCGGCACCGGTGTCTCCACATGCAAGATATCCCACAGCAGGATCGATCACTTCATATCCGTAATGCTCCAGGATCTTCAGATTATCCTGAACAACTGGATTCTCAAACATATTGGTATTCATAGCCGGGGAAATAAATTTCTTACATTTGCAGGCCATAATGGTGGTAGTCAGCATATCATCTGCGATACCGTGAGCCAGCTTGCCGATCACATTGGCGCTTGCCGGTGCGATCATCACCACATCTGCTTTTTTTGCAATGGATACGTGTTCTACCTGAAACTGAAAATTCCGGTCAAAGGTATCCACCAAACATTTATTCCCGGTGAGTGTTTCAAAAGTAATAGGGTTGATAAAATTAGTGGAATTCCTGGTCATCAGTACATGGACATCTGCATGCTGCTTCTTCAGCGCACTTGCAAGATATGCGATCTTATATGCTGCAATACTTCCAGTCACTCCCAGTAAAATGGTCTTTCCCTCTAACATTATTTTCCCTCTTTTCTTTCCTGCGGTCACGGAACCTTTGAATATTCGCATGTATGGAATATCGGCATTCCGTATCGACTATTATAAGCCAATCTGTAGTAAGATTGCAACGAATTTTTTATATGTATGGCTTTTCGTACATCCATTTGTTATAATACAGCCAAAATAACACCTATGAAAAGCTTTTCAGGAAAGGACTTTTATGAATTATCAGATTACCGGGTGGTGTGCCCACCTGATCTGCCAGCATGTAAAAAAAGGGGATCTGTGCATAGATGCCACCATGGGAAACGGAAATGATACTCTGCTTCTCTCGCAGCTTTGCGGCAATACTGGCCGTGTCCTGGCATTTGACATTCAGGAGATTGCACTGTCCCACACAAAAGAACTTCTGGAAAAAGAAAATGCAGCTCGCAACTATGAGCTTTATCTGGATTCCCATGTAAACATGGAAAAATATGCAAAGCCCATGAGCGTAAGCTGCATTGTATTTAACTTCGGCTATCTGCCTGGCGGTGACCACTCTCTGGCTACAAAAGCCAGCACAAGTATCCAGGCACTTGCCAGCTCCCTGTCCCTTTTGAAAAAACAGGGAATTCTGATGCTGTGCATCTACAGTGGCAAAGATTCAGGCTTTGAAGAGCGCAATGCCCTGCTGAAATGGCTGAAAGAACTGGATCCGAAAAAATATCTGGTGATCCGGACCGATTATTACAACCGCCCTAATAATCCACCAATTCCCGTACTTGTAGTAAAACTGTAAAGTATATTCTCCGTCAGATAATATCTGTAAACCATACATCAGGCTGCCACGCAGTTTAAAACTGCACTTTTTTATCAGTCTGTAATGGTCACACTGGTCATTACAGGCTGTTCGGAAGCAGGTACAGTTCCATTATTGTCTGTGGGATTTACATCTTTACAGATCTGGTCTACTATATCCATTCCCTCCGTCACATGTCCAAAAGCTGCATATTGTCCGTCCAGATAGGTACTGTCAGACTGTACAATAAAGAACTGGGAGCTTGCACTGTCCGGATCTGAGGATCTTGCCATAGAGATCACGCCTCTGACGTGAGAAATGTCATTTTCCACACCATTTTCAGAAAATTCTCCTTTGATGGTCTCATCTGAACCACCCATTCCAGTTCCCTGAGGATCTCCTCCCTGAATCATAAAACCATCAATGATGCGATGGAAAGTAAGTCCGTCATAAAAATGCTCCTGGGCCAGCTTCACAAAATTGGTAACAGAAATCGGCGCAGTATCTGCATCCAGTTCCACTGTAATGGTACCATAATTCTTCACTTCAATTTCAGCATGATGAGTACCGGTAAGAAGTTCTGAGGTATCCAGAACTGCTGTGTTACTCTCTGAGGACGTATCTTTTTCCTCTTCCCCGTCTGTAAAGCCTGAAACTTCTTCCTCGTTTTCGGATACATCCTCAGAGTCTTCCTTTGTAGTACTGTCAGATGCTGTTTCCTCTGTCTTTGTATCTTTGCTGTCTGTTTTTTCTTCGGTACCTGTGCTTTCTTTCTTCGTGTTATCTGATCCGCAGCCGGCCAGCATTCCTGTGGAAAGGGCTGCCACCATCAGCAGTGCCAGAATTTTTCTTTTTTTCATTGTCTTGCCTCCATTTTATAAAACAGATGTTTTCAAAAAAACAGCGCCAGGCAGATTCCTGACGCCATCTTTTTCCATTATAACGAAATTAACAGAAAATACAATTGTTTTCACAGATTGTTCAATTTTCCAGATATTTTTCTTTTTCCTTGCCTGTCCATCTTGTCACCAGGTCTGATGTCTGCTAAAATCAAAAAAAAGTATATGTCTTAGTAGAAAGGATTGATTTTCATGGAAAAAATTACAAGTTTTACAATAGACCACATTAAACTTCAGCCAGGTGTCTATGTCTCCCGCAAGGATCCTGTTGGGAACAGTGTGATCACCACCTTTGACATCCGCATGACCTCCCCAAATGAGGAACCGGTTATGAACACAGCAGAGCTTCATACGATCGAGCATCTTGCCGCTACTTTTCTTCGCAATCATAAAGAGTTTGGCTCCAAAATGATCTACTGGGGACCTATGGGCTGCCGTACCGGCAATTATCTGCTGCTGAACGGAGATTATGAATCAAAGGATATTGTGCCCCTGATGATCGAAACTTTTGAATTTATCCGTGACTTTGAGGGAGAAGTTCCAGGGGCATCTGCAAAAGATTGTGGAAATTATCTGGACATGAATCTTGGAATGGCCAAATATCTGGCAAAGAAATATCTGGATGAAGTACTCTACGATATCAAGCCGGAGAGACTGATCTATCCTGAGTGATCAATATCAATTAGGGGCGAAAGACGCAAAACAGGGACAAAAGCTTATACCTGCTTTTGTCCCTGTTCTTTTTCTTATAAGTTTATCAATCAACCTGCTACCGCTGCGTCTGCTACGGCATCTGCTGCTGCGTCTGTAGCCGTCTGGTCAGCAGTTCCATCTGCTGCGTCTGCAGCCGGTGCAGTTTCTACTGCACTTACATAATCGCCGGATACATAGGCTGTCTGGCCATTATATGTGACCTCGATCCATCCATTGTCGCAAACACCTGTACTGGTAAGCTGTGTACCGCTTGCCACTCCAGAAATCAGAGTCGCATCTGCACTTGCATCAGCACGAAGATTGACATCTGCATTGGCGACATAGGTACCATCCTTCTTTGTAACATTCACCCCGCTTGCGGTCTGTGCTACAACCGGTTCCGGTGTAGGAGTGGCTTCCGGTGTAGGAGTCACCTCTGGTGTGGGGGTAGGGATCGGTGTAGGGGTAGCCTGTATTACGGTAACTGTCGCTCCTGCGCCTTCCTCAAATCCGCATCCCGGAATGCAAAGCGCCGCGCCAAGAAGCAGAACAGCCAAAGCTGCTTTTTTCATAATAGTATTCCTCCTTTACAAGGCATCACTGCCCTGAATTCATTTCTCTTGATCTATATTACAAAAACAGACTCTTTCTGCGAATCGTTACAATTAATATACAGTATTATTACAAATTATGCAAGCCCTAACTTACACCACCTCAAATACCACCGTCACCTGCCCGCCGCAGATCATCCCCAGGCTGTCTTTACCATCTGCGGTCAGGGCATAATGCTTCACTTCCTTTTCCTTGACTTCCTTACAGTGTTTGATCGCCTCAAATTCTACTTTTCCGCCCCCGATGCTTCCTGTAATACGTCCAGAGGGTTCAACAAACATCTTGCTTCCCACGCCTCTTGGTGAGGAACCGGATTTTTCTGCAATGGTTACCATCACACCATGGCGACCATCTAAAATTGCAGCTTCTATTTTTTCATCACAGTAAGCAGAATAATGCTGATTTTTCACCTTAATGATCTCTGCCATGATACTTACCGCAATTTCCTCCGGAAGCTGCCCTCCAAGAGGAATTCCGATAGGGGCATGGACCTCATCCAGCTGTCCTTGTGTATAACCTTCCTTTAAAAGATTCTCTCTGGTGATCCGCACCTTATTTTTGCTTCCGATCATTCCCAGATACTCATATGGACGATGAAGCAATCTTCTAAGACAGTCCGCATCTCCAAGATGACCACGGGTGAGGATCACATAATAGGCATTGTCATAAGGTTTAATATACTGATCCAATTCCTTAAAACTTCCATATACCAGCTGATCTGCTTCAGGAAAGCGCTCCCGGGTAACAAAATCCTCCCTGTCATCCATGATCGTCACATGAAAGCCAAGCATTTTCCCAAGATGAGCAGTTGGCTGTGACACATGTCCTCCTCCAAAGATTACAAGTCTGGGATTTTTGCGATAGTCTTCTACAAAAAGGCGGCAGCCAGACGCATCCGTCACTTTTGTTTCCCGGGTCTCATTCAAGATATCCAGATACGGGAACCATATGGATTCTTCCTGTGGATTTTCCGGGATCAAAGGGATACCGGACTTTTTTTCCACTCCTTCGCTTTTGTTCTCTCTCCTGATGACTGTCTCCGGTTTCAGAATACATTTCTTCCCCATATAGGGACCATCCAGAAAAATTCCTGTTTTCACTCTGCCTTTTTCGTCCAGGATTTCATATATTTTATTATACATAACATTTCACCTCTCTGCGCATTCGCGCACCCTCAGCTGCCGGATGTATTCGTAATCCGGGCTATTGTCCGAGACTTTCATAATATAAATTGAGCGTTGCACCTTTTCTTCCAGTATATTATAATACAAAAGGAGGAATTTTCACAATGAAGAAAAAAAGAATTATGGCCAGTTTTCCCCTTCGGATCCTGGCAGTCAGCATACCCGGCCTCCTTGCAGGCCTGTTTTTAAATGCCACTCGAACTACAGGGCTGACTTCCGGAGCATTGAATCTGGTAGTCACTGCCCGCTATGTACTCAGCCAGCTGATCACATTTTTGGCACCGGTGATCATTCTTGGGCTTATGGCATCCTCAATCATTTCTATAAAAAAAGAGCCTGCCCCGGTTACCGGCCCTGTCATTCAAATCACTTATGGATCCATGCTTGGGGCAGCAGCTTTTTCCGCAGTACTTGGCTACCTGATCATACCAAAACTTCCTGTCTCTACAGACAGCCTGTCTTTTCGATTTCTGCCGGACACTCTCTTTGAGTTTCCACTTCCGGTACCACTTTCTGCATTAAGCGCACTGGTTCTTGCTATCCTCCTTGGACTGGGAGCCAGCTGGACCAATGCCGTAAAAATCCAGCAAATTTTGAATGAATTCAGAGGAATCACGCTTTCTCTGATGTCCAGAGTTCTGCTTCCTCTTTTGCCAGCTTATATCGGACTTTCCCTTTGCACGCTGGCTTATCAGGGATATTTCATCAAATATCTGCCGCTTTTGTTTCTGGCTCTGCTTATTGTTATTCCGGCATATGGCATCTGGACCCTGCTCTTATATTACATTGCGGGCTCCTATGCAGAAGAAAAGCCCTGGGAGCTTCTGAAGAGCTACGTACCAGTTTGTAAAATTGCACTGAAAACTCATTCTTCAGCTGCTGCCGACCGGTATTCCAGAAAAGCAGCTGCCAGCTGCCCCAGTCTCATTCAAAGTTTAAGCGAAGAAGCCATTCCTATTTTTTCGCAGATTCACCACTGTGGTTCTGTACTTGCAGAAGTTTTTTTTGCCATGATGATCTCTCGGATTCTTTATGGTTCTGTTCCTGCCCCCAGTAACATGGTGATCTTCAGTGTCCTGCTTGCCACCTGTTCCATGGGTACCCCCGGACTTCCCTGGGGAACTGTGATGGTATCCCTTGGAACCCTTACCGGAATCCTGAAATTCGGTGATTCCGGAATTGCCTTAATGTTCGCTGTTTTTGCACTCCATGATGCCTTTGCAGCAGCCTGCAATATGACCTGCGATGGCGCACTGGCACTGTTTCTCACCGGATATGCCAGAAGACATGATCCTTTCAGAAGCTTTCCCTCTTCCAGGGACTGAACCGATTTAAAAACAAAAAATGCCGTGAACCCACAACGAAATTCACTTTTCGTTTCTGCCCACGGCATTTTTCTTTATTCAAAAGAATCTACCAATTAGCCAAGCGGCTGTCTTTTTCCTCTTTTAATATAAGTGCCAAGCTTTTCCTGAACCAGCTTTCCATCTTCCACTGCCAGATTTCCCCGCAAGAAAACTTTATCAATATCTCCGTGAAGCTTAAAGCCTTCATAAGGATTGTTATCTGTGTTGTAAGCATGGGTCCCGGCAGAGATCACATTTTCTTTTTCCGGATCAAATACCACAATATCCGCATCGCTGCCTTCCCGGATCACGCCCTTATCCGGATACACCCCGTATAATTTTGCCGGATTTTCACACAGAAGCTGACACATTTTCTCCACGGAAATCTTCCCGGTTCTCACACCGTATGTGTAAAGAAGAGTTCCTCTTGTCTGTACTCCAGGCAATCCTCCTGGAATCTTTGTGAAATCCTCTTTTCCAAGAGCCTTCTGTGCAAGAGTAAAACTGCACTGGTCTGTAGCGACTGTCTGAATATCCCCATTTGCCAGAGCTTTCCAGAGACAGTCCTGATCCTCTTTTTTGCGGATTGGCGGGGCACACACATATTTGGCACCTTCAAAATCCGGCTTGGAATATACACTGTCGTCCAAGAGCAGATACTGCGGACAGGTTTCTGCAAATACTGTCTGGCCATTTTCCCGGGCACGAAGAATTTCCTCATATGCTTTTCGGTTGGTAAGGTGAACCACCATCACCGGGGCATCTGCTTCCTTTGCAATGACAAGAAGACGGTGTACTGCCTCCGCCTCCATGGTGTCCGGACGGACCAGCGGATGATTCTCCGGGCCAAATCTGCCCTGCTCCTTTGCCTCCTGGATCAACGCATCGATCACGCCTGCATTTTCACAGTGAACACCTGCGAAACAGCCTTTCTTACCAAGCTCCTTTATGATCTTATAGAGATCTTCGTCATCCACGATCATAGCCGGATAGGTCATATACAGTTTAAAGCTGGTAATTCCCTCATCGATCATATCCTGGATTTCTTTTTTGGTTTCCTCATTCCACTCTACAATGGACATATGGAAAGAATAATCACAGGAACATTTTCCATCAGCCTTTTTATGCCATTTCTCAAGTCCCTCTTTTAAGCTATGGCCTCCTTTATCCTGGGACGCAAAATCTATTACCAGTGTAGTTCCCCCAAGGATAGCTGCCTTGGTTCCGGTCTCAAAATCATCTGCTGTAACAGTCCCTGCCACTTCCAGGTCAAAATGGGTATGTCCGTCAATAAAGCCGGGAAAAAGAAGCTTGCCTGTTACATCTATCACTTTGGCTTCTGGATTTGAAAGGGCTTCCCCCACCTTGGTGATCTTCTCATCTTCCACAAGCACGTCCAGCTTCTTTGCCTCTGTTCCAGATACAACAGTTCCGTTTTTTAAAAGATATTTCATAAATCATATCCCCTTTCCGTCCGTTACGATTGTACAAAATAGCCAAATTATTGTTATATATCTTTCCGTTTAAAGTAAATATATCATAGTTTTCCACCATCTTCAACCAAATATATACGAATTTTTTTCAGTAATCATTAATTTTTTTGTTAAACATCTTTTTATTTTTTTCCAGCCATGTTATGATAAAGGTAATCCAAAACAGGAGGGAGCAAATATGGGTAGATTAACTGTCTTAGAGCAGATTGCACAGGATATCGCAGCAGAATTCGGACCAGACTGCGAGGTAGTGATCCATGATCTGAAAACAAAAGAACCTGAGCATTCCATTATTTATATTGTAAATGGCCATGTCACCGGACGAAATGTTGGAGATGGCCCATCAGATGCAGTTTTCGACGGTATTCGTCAGAAAAGACGGGGAAATGACTACGTTCCGGCTGACCACAATGGTTATCTGATGAAGACCGCTGATGGCAAGATCCTGAAATGCAGCACTTCATATATAAAGGATGACGATGGAAGTCTTCACTATGTATTTGGGATCAACTATGACATTACCAAGCTGACTTTGATCAACAGCGCACTGGATGATCTGATCACACCAAAGAACAAAGAGGAAAAACCAAAACAGATCACCCACAGTGTCAATGACCTTCTGGATCGTCTGATCGAAGAATCTGTAACCCTCGTCGGCAAACCTGTTGCCCTTATGAACAAAGAGGATAAAGTTACCGCTATCCAGTTTCTCAATGACTCCGGCGCTTTTCTGATCACAAAATCCGGTGATAAGGTGGCAAATTATTTCGGGATCTCCAAGTACACGCTTTACAGCTACATTGATGTAAATAAATAATCTTATAACAATAATGATATTTACCATCTTTTTTGCAATATCTGCAGCACATTTTTCATTGTAATAATCACTAAAAATGGCCATATCCCACTTCTTCTATATTACTACATAGAAGGCAGGATATGGCCTGTTTTCTTCGTAAATCCGTCAAACTTTTCTGATAGGGCGTCTCACCCTGCTGATTGCGTTTAAATGATCTCCAGAGCGTGCGCCTCTTTATAGATCTCACAGGCGCCCTGATTTATACATCTTTTATAGGCACAATCCATAAAGGTAAGAATTCTCTTTCCATCTTTTTCCTCATATTCGCAGCACACAGTCTGACTGCCATTACAGGTTCTGCAAAAACCTGAGATAAATTCTTCTGTCTCCATTTCATTTTCTCCGTCAGAAAGATTCTATATCAGCTTAATTTATGGATAAAAATCCCACTGCGAAGCTTGGGCTCAAACCAGGTGGATTTTGGCGGCATAAGCTTGTTCTCATCTGCAATCTGCATCAGATCCTCCATAGATGTGGGATAGAGTGCAAAAGCAATTCCCTGTGCTTCATCTGCCATAGCCTGAAGTTCCCGAAGCTTATGGCTTCCGCCTACAAAAGAAATCCTCTTATCAGTCCTTGGATCATCAATTCCAAATACCGGCCCCAGCACCACATCTTGAAGGATCTGGGAATCCAGCTGGCCCACTACATCTTTTCCCTCATAAAGCTGTGGCTTAGCCTTCAGAAGATACCAGAAACCGTCCAGATACATTCCAAAACAATGTTTTTCCACAGGCTTTGCAGGAAAACCGGGCACGATGGTCATGTCAAAATTCTCTTTTATCTTCGCCAGGATTTCCTCTGCACTCTGGCCATTTAGCTCTTTCACCACACGGTTATAGGCCAGAATAGTAAGCTGGTCATAAGGAAATACAACAGAAAGGAAATAATTGAATTCCTCCTCTCCTGTATATTCCGGATTCTCCTCACGTCGTTTCTGTCCCACTTTCACAGCAGAAGCTGCCCTGTGGTGCCCATCTGCAATATAAAGAGACGGAATCTTTTTCATCTCAGTCTGAATCTGGCTGATCACCTGTTCCTGGTGGATCACCCACACACGATGGGTGATCTCATCTTCTTCCGTAAAATCATATACAGACGAATGTTCTTTTTTCCACTGCTCAAGAAGATCCGTCAGAACCTGTGTATAACGGCATGCCAGATAAATAGGCCCTGTATTTGCATCACATACATCTACGTGATGGATGCGGTCCAGTTCCTTATCGGATCTGGTAAGCTCATGCTTCTTCACCACATTATTCAGATAATCATCAATGGATGCACAGCCCACAATACCGGTCTGGACCTTTCCCTTTCGCACAAGCTCATATATGTAATAGCAGGGCTTCTCATCCTGTACAAGAATGCCAGCTCTCTCCATCTGCAAAAGATTCTCTTTTGCCTTCTCATAGACCTTTTTATCATAAAGATCTGTTTCTGCGGGCAGATCCATCTCTGCTCTGTCTACATGAAGAAAAGAATCTGCATTCATTCTTCCTATAGCCGCTGCCTCTTCTCTGTTTACCACATCATATGGAAGTGCTGCTACTGAAGCGGCTTTCTCAGGTGCGGGTCTTAATGCCTTAAATGCACGAAATTCTGCCATAACTCTTTTACCCCTTTCCGGCACCCTGTAGCTTCTATTCAAATTTTTCGCCCGGATTTTCCACGCATTTTTCAGGTGTCGTAACTTATATTTTACCACAGATACACAGGTTTCGCAATGAAACTAAATATTTTTTGAGAAAGCTAAATTTTTTTGTATTTTTCTATTGCAAATTGATTTTTTTGTGTTATTATACTTATTAGGAAAACAAAAATGTAAGCAAGATGTACCAAATAAACAATAATCACAAAGGAGGTTTTCCCCATGACAGAAGGACTGAAATGGACGGTCAATCATGTACCGGGATCTGATGACAAGTTCCTGGATCTGATGTCCGAAGAAAACGTTACCAAGGCAAATGAATTTCACAAGAGTTTCCCACAGTACTCCGTTACGCCACTGCAGAAGCTTTCTGCTCTTGCTTCCTATCTTGGAGTAAAGGGAATCTACTGTAAGGATGAGTCCTATCGTTTTGGACTGAATGCATTCAAGGTTCTGGGAGGCTCCTACGCTATGGGACGCTACATCGCCAAGGAGCTTGGACGTGATATCAGCGAGCTTCCTTACAATGTCCTCTCTTCAGATAAATTAAGAGAGGAATTCGGACAGGCCACTTTCTTCACTGCCACAGACGGAAATCATGGCCGCGGCGTTGCATGGGCAGCTAACCGCCTTGGACAGAAAGCTGTCGTCAGAATGCCAAAGGGAACTACCAAAACACGTTTTGACAACATCGCCAAGGAAGGTGCTGAGGTTACCATCGAAGAAGTAAATTATGACGACTGCGTAAGAATGGCAGCTGCCGAAGCTGCTAAAACTGAGCATGGAATCATTGTCCAGGATACTGCATGGGACGGATACGAAGAGATTCCTTCCTGGATCATGCAGGGATATGGAACCCTTGTGCTGGAAGCAGATGCACAGTTAAAGGAAAATGGCGTTGACCGTCCTACCCACGTATTTGTACAGGCTGGTGTAGGTTCCCTTGCCGGTGCAGTTGTTGGATATTTTGCTCACAAGTATAAAGAGAACCCACCTGTAATGGTTGTCTGCGAAGCAAGTGCTGCTGACTGCCTCTACCGCTCAGCTGTAAAAGCCGACGGCAATCTGGTAAATGTTACCGGTGATCTGCAGACCATTATGGCAGGTCTTGCATGTGGCGAAGGAAACACCATCGGTTGGGATATCCTGAAGAACCATGTCACAGTCTTCGCTTCCTGTCCTGACTGGATGAGTGCTAAGGCAACCCGTATCTATGCCAATCCACTTGAGAGCGATCCACACATCGTATCCGGTGAGTCTGGTTCCGTTCCTCTTGGTCTTGCATACACTGCTCTTCATGATACAGATGCCAAAGATCTGAAAGAAGCCCTGAAGCTTGACGAGAATTCCAATATTCTGGTGATCTCCACAGAGGGTGATACAGATCCGGTTCGTTACCGTGAGATCGTATGGGATGGCTTATACGGCACCAGCGAATCTTTAAGCAAGTAATCAGATAGATTCTCTCAAGTGCTTTCCTTTACGGATCACACTTGAAGGCTATGGAGTTTAATAACAATATTATATTATTTATAAAAGCACGGAGGTAAAGAGTTATGGATTATAACAAAATCAAAGAAGCCGCACAGAATTATGAGGCTGATATGACCAAATTTCTTCGCGACCTGGTTCATTTTCCAGGAGAGAGCTGCGGCGAAAAAGATCATGTAATGCGTATCAAAGAAGAGATGGAGAAGCTTGGTTTCGATAAAGTTGTAGTTGATCCTATGGGAAATATTCTTGGCTACATGGGAACCGGAAGCACTCTCATCGGCTTTGATGCACATATTGATACTGTAGGTATCGGAAACAGAGACAACTGGGAATTTGATCCATATGAAGGATTCGAGACTGAAACCGAGATCGGCGGACGTGGAACTTCTGACCAGATGGGCGGTATCGTATCTGCAGTTTACGGCGCAAAGATCATGAAAGACCTTGGTCTTCTTAATGACAAATATCAGGTTCTTGTTACCGGAACTGTTCAGGAAGAGGATTGCGACGGTCTTTGCTGGCAGTACATCATCAATGAAGACAAGGTTCGCCCGGAATTCGTAGTTTCCACAGAGCCTACAGATGGCGGTATCTACCGCGGACAGCGTGGACGTATGGAAATCCGCATCGATGTAAAGGGTGTTTCCTGCCACGGTTCCGCTCCGGAGCGTGGTGACAATGCCATCTACAAAATGGCCGACATCCTTCAGGACGTTCGTGCATTAAATGAGAACGATGCAGCAGACGAGACCGAGATCAAGGGCCTTGTAAAAATGCTGGACAAGAAATACAACCCGGAATGGGAAGAAGCAAACTTCCTTGGAAGAGGTACTGTTACTACTTCTGAGATCTTCTTCACCTCCCCAAGCCGTTGTGCTGTTGCTGACTCCTGTGCCGTTTCCCTTGACCGTCGTATGACAGCAGGTGAAACCTGGGAGAGCTGCCTGGATGAGATCCGTGCCCTTCCATCCGTTAAGAAATACGGTGACGATGTTAAGGTTTCCATGTATGAGTACTCCCGTCCATCCTGGACAGAGCTTGTATATCCGATCGAGTGCTATTTCCCAACATGGGTAATCCCGAAGGATCACAAGGTTACAGCTGCTCTTGAGGAAGCTTACCACAATCTCTATGGCACAGAGCGTATGGGTAATGCCGAAACAGAGGCTATGAGAAAGGCCCGTCCTCTTACTGACAAGTGGACCTTCTCTACCAACGGTGTTTCCATTATGGGACGTAACGGAATCCCATGTATCGGATTTGGACCTGGCGCAGAAGCTCAGGCTCATGCCCCTAACGAGAAAACATGGAAAGACGACCTGGTAAGATGTGCAGCTGTTTACGCAGCACTTCCTACTGCTTATTGTAAATGATTTAACCAGATAAATTTTATTCATATTAAAATATAAGGAGAAAATTCATGAAAACATTACAGGATTACATTGACAAACTTAACAGCCTTAACTTCAAAGAAATGTACAACAACGATTTCTTCTGGACATGGGATAAAACAGACGAAGAACTGGAAGCTGTTTTCACAGTTGCTGACGCTCTTCGCTTCATGAGAGAACACAACATCTCCACAAAAGTATTCGAGAGCGGCCTTGGAATCTCTATTTTCCGTGACAACTCCACACGTACCCGTTTCTCCTTTGCTTCTGCCTGCAATCTTCTTGGGCTTGAGGTACAGGACCTGGATGAGAAAAAATCCCAGATCGCACACGGTGAGACCGTTCGTGAAACCGCAAACATGGTATCCTTCATGGCTGATGTGATCGGTATCCGTGATGATATGTATATCGGTAAAGGCCACACTTATCAGAAAGAGTTCATGGACGCTGTTACAGAAGGAAATAAAGATGGCATCCTTGAGCAGAGACCAACTCTTGTAAACCTTCAGTGTGATGTTGACCATCCTACACAGTGTATGGCAGATATGCTTCATATCATTCATGAATTCGGCGGTGTTGAGAATCTGAAGGGCAAAAAGCTTGCTATGACATGGGCTTACTCTCCTTCCTATGGTAAACCACTCTCCGTTCCACAGGGTGTCATCGGACTTATGACACGTTTCGGTATGGATGTTGTTCTGGCTCATCCGGAAGGATATGACGTAATGCCAGAAGTTGAAGAAATCGCCAAGAAAAACGCTGAGAAATCCGGTGGTTCTTTCACAAAGACAAACAGCATGGAAGAAGCATTCAAGGATGCTGATATCGTTTATCCAAAGAGCTGGGCTCCATTTGCAGCTATGGAAAAACGTACTAACCTGTATGGCGAAGGTGACTTCGACGGAATCGACAAGCTTGAGAAAGATCTTCTTGCTCAGAACGCAGAGCATAAAGACTGGGCTTGCACAGAAGAGCTTATGAAGACAACAAGAGACGGAAAAGCTCTTTACCTGCACTGCCTGCCAGCTGATATCACAGGCGTAAGCTGTGAGACCGGTGAGGTTGACGCAAGCGTATTTGACCGTTATCGTATCCCGCTTTACAAGGAAGCAAGCTTCAAACCATATGTTATTGCAGCAATGATCATGCTCTCCAAATTTGAGAATCCGCAGGATATCCTGAAAAAACTGGAAGTAAAAGCTGCTCCGAGAATTATGGAATAGTGCTTTTCAGGGGCTGTAGGAATACAGCCCTTTTTTGTTCTCATTTTTGATGGTATTTCTGATTATTTGTATGAAAATTGGAGGTTTTTATGATATATAAAAGAAAACGTATTGTAGTTGCCCTTGGAGGCAATGCACTTGGAAATACACTTCCAGAACAAATGATTGCTGTAAAATCCACAGCAAAAGCGCTCTGTGATCTTATTGAAGAAGGCCATCAGGTAGTGGTGGTTCACGGAAACGGTCCACAGGTGGGCATGATCAACAATGCCATGACTGCCCTTACACATGAAGACCAGGCACAGCCAAACACACCTCTCTCCGTCTGTGTGGCAATGAGCCAGGCCTACATAGGCTATGACCTTCAGAATGCCCTGCGCGAGGAGCTTCGCAAACGTGGCTTCATGCGCACACCGGTTGTCACCGTTGTCACTCAGGTTCGTGTAGATCCGGAAGACCCTGCGTTTGAAAATCCTAGCAAACCGATCGGTAAATTCCTGACCAAAGAAGAAGCTGATTTCCAGGCAAAAGCCTATGGCCACGTGATGAAAGAAGACGCAGGCCGTGGCTATCGCCGTGTAGTAGCTTCTCCGAAGCCTGTGGAGATCGTAGAGCAGGATGCTATCAACAGCCTTGTAGATGCCAATAAGATCGTCATCTGCTGCGGCGGCGGTGGAATCCCGGTTACTCTGGAAGGTCATCACCTCAAAGGCGCATCTGCCGTAATCGACAAAGATTTTGCCAGCTGTCTGCTTGCCAAGCAGTTGGATGCAGATATGCTGATCATTCTGACTGCTGTAGAAAAGGTTGCAGTGAATTTCGGCAAGGAAAATGAAAAATGGCTGGATGACCTCACTGTCTCCCAGGCTAAGAAATATATTGAAGAAGGCCAGTTCGCAGCCGGCTCCATGCTGCCAAAGGTACAGGCCTGCGTAGACTTCGCAAGCTCCGGAACCGGAAGAAC